>JAEZBW010000579.1 GCA_023426765.1 Bacillota bacterium | reverse complement strand
GAATGAGGGCGACAGACGCTCTTGCAGGGATGCTTTTCGACGCTGCCCTTGTAAGAGCCTTTGTCGTCCGTGAGGTCGAAGAGATCGTCCTTCGTGGTCCCAAGGCCGGCAAACGTCCTGGCATTGCGCTTGAGTACGAGGACACGGCTAGGACCAAGGCCATGCGCCGGGTCATCCGCAGGATTAACGAGGCTCTTAGGGCTGGCAACATCACCTTGGACATCACCATGGCCGAGCGTGAAGCCCTGAAACTCCGCCTGGGCCACGAGATTGACCAGACCCGGACCCAACTCCAACGGGTTTTCAACGAGGGCTGGGACCGTGGCGGCCGGTTGTATCGGCACTGGGCGCAAGAGCTTCCAAGGGAGTTCCGGCCACGGCTGCGGATCAACGGGAACAGGGTCACCGAGCAAGATTACGGCGGTTTGCACATTCGCCTTCTTTACGCGATCAGCGGCCAGGGCCAGCCAGACGGCGACGTTTACGCCATTCCCGTCCTTGCTGGGGCCTCGGCAGACACATGGCGCGACAAGTGCAAAATCGTCTTACAAGCTATCATCAACGCACCCGATATGGAGAGCGCCACAAAAGGAGCCGTAAAAGGACTAAACGACAAGGGAATAACGACGAACAGAAAGGAAGTCGAATGGATCGTCATGGCTTTGAAGAAGAAACACGAGCCTGTAAAACAGTTTTTCAACTCTGGCTACGGCTTAAAATTGCAAAATACAGACAGCGATATGGCCGTAGACATTCTTTCAGTTCTTCTTGACCAAGGCATCGTTGCTTTACCCATCCACGACAGCTTCGTTGTAGAGAGACAGCACAAGGCCGCATTGGTCGAGGCGATGAACCGGGCCTTCTTTGGTCGTTTCGGGGTTGCGCCCAAAATTGGAGAAAAATACTGAATCGACGGATAGTTATCTCCGTTGGCGTGTGAGTAATGAAGAAGGATGAGGCGGAAGGGGATGCCAAGGGAGACGGGAGGCGCGGAGAGCCAGAAGAACGCGAAGGAAAATTTGGCTCTCACCTCCTGCCCTTCGGCCAGCAAGCGAGAGAGACATGGATCAATTCGGGTTCAACGGCCTCGTCTACAAAGCCTCCAGACAGAGGTCGCCCCTCGCTTTCGGTTCCAGCTTCGCCAAACGTTCTTCAATTGCCTGGAGTCGGGCTTCAAGCCCCGACGAAAGGATTAACTCTTGAGTTGCTCTTGAAGTCGTTTCTTGAGTTGCTGATTCCGCATCACTGCTGGATTTCTTCCCAGTCTCGACTTCCATCAAGCCCCAGACGAGAACTCTTGAAATCACCTCGGCTTGGCTGGGGACTTTGTCCTGCTCCAGCTTCTTGAGTCGTTTCTGGAGTTCCTCAAGAGCCAGTGCCGCTTTTGGCGTCAGGGTCACCGAAATCGTCTTGCCGCCCGCCTCTTCCTGCTTCTTGCGCCAGTCGTTCTTGCCCATGCTTTTCCTCTTGAAATTTGTTCATGAGTAGCTCAAGAGCAAGTATCAAGCAACCCTCTGCATGGGCCGCCTGGGGCTTCCATAGGCTTCCTTGGCCGTCTTCTCCTGGGCAGCGCCCTTGCGTCGGTCCGTTTCAGTGCAAAGGGAGAGGGCTTAAGCGCCTTGGCGAACCAATTAAGGGCAAACAAGTCGCCGGCGGATTCAAGACCGGCCTGAATTTAGCCGGAAAGGGGTCGATTCAGAAAAGGGAAAATAAAACACGCTAAGCGTTCGTCGAGGCCGGCCATCTCCGTCAGTTTCGCCCTGACTCTTAGTTATTAAGCAGCAGTGTCGTCACCGCCGGGCTGACATCTGCGCTATCTCCGCCCCACATTGATTGGTCCCAATTGAATGAGTCCCATCTATTTGAAGATGAAGATGCAACAAGAGGGATTATAACGATAAAAAGCATTGAAATATATTTCATCCTATCTTTCCTCTAGTGATATTGGGGTATCATATTGATAATACATGGGTACAATGTCATGTACTCCTGTAACATTGAAATCGTTTGCATGAGCTACCGACAGTCCGCGTGCGCTTGTTATGTATGCATTACATCCTTGTCCTGATAAGTATGATCTAACGCTGACGGTGTTACTTGAAGACTTCCTGACGTAATATGTTTCAAACCCAGAAGAATGGAATGTTCCGGCTATAACTGTATCCATTAACTGTCCATTTACATAAACTTGCCCTGTGCAATTATCTCCATCATAGTAAAGCCAACCAGTGTAAATTGCTCTTACTAGGCCGCTCGTGTGGACTGTAACAAGAAATCCTTTCTCGTTAACGATGGTTGCAGTCTCGTTGTCAAAGGATACGACGTCGCCGATAACTGTACCATTTGATTTTAAAACATATTTATGTTTATTTACGTATTGAAAGTTTTCATTTACTTCAGATGCTTTTGCTGTCTGGCCTGCTTGAAATGTATGAGGTAGCTCGGATAGCGCAGGAGAGGCAGCCGTAGTTGTTAGAAATAAAGCCATCAGTAGTTTTTTAAAAAGCATATACCCTCCATTTATTTCTGTTATACTTGTGCCCTACGGTAATTACATTCTCATTTTTGCCCAATTAAAGGAATTATAGCAATCAAATATATTGGGGGTCCCTTCAGGATTAGAGGAAAATCGCACGGCAAGCTGGCTGCATGGCCTGCTACAACACCGCGCCGTTGCAGGATGTCGTGTTCCTTAACGTGCTTTATTCTCCGTTTTCTAAATTGACCCAGAAAGCTCGCCACCCTTCGCGAACACGACGCTGGCCAGACGCTTGTACTGCTTCTTCGCCCGTGCCCGCTTTTCAATCCGCTCCAGGGCAGCCGGGTCTTCGACCTTATCAATCACTTCCTCGGCCAGGGTCGGGTCGCCGGTCTGGTAGCGCATGAAGATTTCGTTCACGGCCATGTGCAACTCGGGCGAGAGGTACTTGGCATAGGCCAAGGCGATCTGCCAGTGGGCGAAGGTTCCGCCGTTGCGTCCCATCGTCACTAGGAAAAGGTGCTTTTCAGGCATACTTTCCGCCGTGGACAGATGCGTAATGAAATTAGACCCTTCCTTACGCCTCCAGTCGGAAGGCTTCTGATTTGCCTTTCCCCCCCCAGCCTTCCACAGGTCGGTCAAGCTCACCAGTCCGCCCGCGTTCGTTGCCACCAGCTTGTCACCGATGGTAAACTTCGAGGGCAGGACGACCGGAGCCGGCGCAGGCACGGTCGGGGCCACGTCGAGCAACCCCAGGAACTGGGCGTAGGCCATGGCAATTTCCGGGGCGGCGTAAGTGCCCACGCCGTGGTGCGAAGTGTACAGAGTCACAATGTGGTCGCTTCTCGTCGCAATGGCCCGCATGAGGGCTTCGGCCGGCTTGGTACGCAGCCAGTCGTTCGGACGGTTTTTGATTTCACGCTTCGACTGACGCCACAAGTCCGTCAGGCTGTAAAGGCCGTCTTCGTCGATGGACACGGGGGACTTGCCGCAACGAGACGGTGCCAGAAAGAAGTTTGGAAGCGATGACACTCTTGATTGTTTATTTTTGGCGTTGACAACCCCTCGAACCGTGCTAACGTTTCGCTCCTTGCCGCATTTAAGCGTCAAACAAACAGGAACGGAGCGTTTATGAGTTCAGGAAACAGCGTTTTCGATACCAATATACGAAAACAAAAACTCGTCAAGCCTTCTCTCTACCATAATAGTTCTGGTTCGGATCGAACTTACCAGCAGGAAACAGGGCTTTCTTGTTGGGAATGTTCGTGGCGTTCCGATGGGCAATATGAGCGGACGGAGGCCTAGAGGTGAGTGGCAGTCCGGCACGGCTGAACGCCGTATTTAGGGATGACAGCGACAGGAGGGAACCGGCCTCACTGGCCGAAGAA
>JAEZBW010000538.1 GCA_023426765.1 Bacillota bacterium | reverse complement strand
AAACGGATATGCCTGAAAGCTGACAAAGATCGGCTTGTCGCCAATGGGACAGATTTAGTATTTGTTGAAATAACTACCGTCGATGAAACCGGCAATCCAGTGGATAACGCAAACAACCGGGTCCGGGTTGAAGTGACCGGGGCAGGTCGTCTGGTAGGACTGGATAACGGGGACAGCACCGATTTTGATCAATATAAGGGGTTCAGCAGAAGGCTGTTCAACGGCAAACTGATGGCCATCCTTTCAGCAACCCTGGAAGCCGGGGAGGTAAAAATCAAGGTCTCTTCAGCCGGGTTGGAAAGCCAAAGCCTGACGATTGAGGCTATTCCTGCACAGGGAGAGGATCTCACCGGGATTTCCTGCTTCATGGCGAACAAAGAAATGCCTGTCGTGATGGGCAAACCGGATGAAGTTCCCTTGCGGAAAATAGAACTTTCCAGCGATTCAGGGCAGGTTTTCAATGCAGCAAATAGAGAAATTACCGTAAGAGCCAGGCTTTACCCGGAAAATACCTCTTATCGAGAGGTGGAATGGAGCGCGGTAAATGATGCTGGAATCATTTCGAACATAGCGAAGGTTGAAGCTTTAGGCCTTGAAGCGAAGGTCACAGCTTTCGGCGACGGAGAATTCCGCCTGCGATGTACCAGTAAAAACGGTTCCGACAAAACGAAGCTGATCTCCCAGCTGGAATTTAAAGCGGTCGGTATTGGAATCGCTTATAAGGATCCCTATGGCTTTGTCACCGGCGGGCTTTATGATTACAGCAAAGGTGAAATCGGGAACGGAAACGACAAAGGGGTGGCCACCGGCAGTGTTGGTGAAACCCATGTTGGGTTCCGTAATCTGGATTTCGGAAGCTATGGCTCTGATATCATCACCGTTCCGATCTTCGCCCTGAGCAATGATGAATATCCGCTTCAGATCTGGGAGGGGATGCCCGGTGAAGCCGGAAGCGAACAGCTGGCGGATGTCATTTATCAACGGCCATGCATCTGGAATGTATATCAGGAAGAAACCTGGCAGCTTTCCAAACGGCTCCGCGGAATCACCTCCATCTGTTTTGTACTGCATAACAAGGTGCATATCAAGGGTTTTTCCTTTGAAAAGCAGAGCAGGGCTTTCGAGCAGAACCTTGCTGCAGAAAACGATCATATTTATGGTAATTCCTATGTTCTTCGTGCTGATAAGGTAGAGGGGATAGGGAACAATGTTTCACTGGAGTATGAGAATATGAACTTTGGCAAGGAGGGCGCTTCCAGGCTTGTCATCTGCGGCAGATCTCCCATCGAAAAGAATACCATTCATATCCGGTTTGCCAATGAGGAAAGCAGTGCGAATCAGCTGGTGGAATTCATGCATTCCGATGGCTATACCGAACGGATCTTTGATTTGGATAGGGTTATCGGCAATCGGAAGGTTACCTTCCTGTTTCTGCCGGGCAGCAATTTTGATTTCGCCTGGTTCCGCTTTGAACGGTAAAACAGCAACCCGGATCACCTTGCGGAAAGCGGGTGATCCGGTGGCGCATTACATGATAACAATAGCATAGATTCCTGATATACAAAGTGAGAGTTATGGAAATACTTTTTAATGTCACCAGCCGTTCAGAAAGCATAAAAAAAGAGCATAACGATCTATCTTGCACTACCACAGATAACTGTTTACCCGGCTACGATCTTTCGACCGTAACCAAGCAATTCATTACCCGTAGTAATGGTTCGTTCGACAATGCAGAATACCTTCACAGCCATATACAACCTTTCGGCTGCATAAGACCATTACGGCACTTTGCATTATCTTCACTCGACCCTGTACGATAAGTTGGGATCCCGTTATGATCAATAGGAATCGACCATAACAAAACCTTTCCTAACCGTACGGAATCTTCCCTCCGACTGCATACAGACCTTTCGATCCATATACAATCTTTGGTCGACCCATATTGCTCCTTTGGAGAACAATATGAATCTTCGCTCAACCGTTATGTTCCTACGCTATTACTATATCCAGGCGTGCGATTTTTATCCGGGTAATTTGAATATAAATTTATGGATATGAAAAGCTTAGCAGTGCCATCCTCTCTATGGTTTACCAAAGGAGTATTTTCATGACGTCGTTTCGATAAAAAGAATGATGGTATTATAGGGCGGATATAGTGTTGGATTTGGCTGTGGCTGTCAGGTGAGTTGTCAGCTAAAGACACACGGGAAGATTTGGTATCAAACTTCTGCTCCACTGGGGCAAAAGTTAAATTTATCCTCTCGCATCTTTTTAGGATAAACGCTTATTACGCTAGGTACTCTTCGCGGTTTATAGCCCCGCGAAGTAGGTTTTAAAATGCTTTTGCAGGCAGGCGATTAAATCCATGTCCGGATATCTTACTATCCATTCGAAAATAAAGCCCCTTATCGTCATTACAATATCCTCGGCTACCGTTTCGGCGCAGTCGCAAGTCTTAAATTCTCCTTGTTCAATCCCCATACTTACAAGCCTGTAGACAGCGCCATAAAGACCCTTGTTGAAGCTCATCAGTATTTCGTGGTTCATGCTTTTTCTGATTTGAATCAAACCTGCGGTTTTGACGAGGGGGTAGCCCAGATATTCTGTAATATTATGTGACACTCTTACCAGCAGAGTAGAAAAAACTACGGACGCAGGTGCTTCTCCGTTGAAAATGTCTTCATAACTTAAAGCCATTCTGTCGATTGTCTCGTTAATGAAGTCCGCTTCAAGAGAATCCCTGGAATCGTAATGGGAATAGAAGGACCCCTTGGAAACGCCGGCATAGCTGATGATGGAATTCAGGCTGACATTATCAAGGCCGTATTCTCTATACAAAAGCGCCGCGCTTCTGAATATTTTTTCTTTTGTTTCGGCGGATTTCCTTTCCCTTAGACCGGTTTTTATGTTTTCCAACTTTATCTCTCCTATATTGCATGTTTTTTCCGCTTCATATATAATAATTCTATTAACAGACTGCGGTCTGTTATCTTTGAAATCAATTCATTTTACCATGATTATTATTGCCTTTTCCACTTGCCTGATAAAAAATATCCGCATCATACGAGGAGGATTCAAAATGGTTAAGCAAATAAGAAAAAGAGTATTGGCAATGCTTATGACACTCGCAATGGTGATTAGCCTTATGCCAGCGCTAACGCTGCCCGCGAGGGCTGTGACATGGAACGGTACTTCGGATACCACTTGGTATAATCCAACTGCCACTTCTTTTACCATAACCACAGCTGAGCAGTTGGCGGGGCTTGCTGCATTATGTAATGCAGGAACAGACTCATTCGCAGGGAAAACAATTACGCTGGCTGTGGATATTGTGTTAAACGGTTATCCCTGGACACCCATATCAAATTCAAATGATATGAGTGTAGCCAAATTTTCAGGCACATTTGATGGAGCTGGACATACGATTGCCGGGCTTTACATAGATGCTGCAGGCTTCACAGGTGCCCAAACATGTGGTCTTTTTGGATATACTGGTTCTTCTGCAATTATAAAAGATATAAATCTCATAAACGTAAATATAACCAATGGCCAGGCTTACTGCGCCGGCATCTGCGGCTATAACTACGGCGAAATTTCCGGTTGCTCAGTATCAGGCTCGATAGTTGGAGATACTTATGACAACAATCTTTACTACGGAGGTATTGCTGGATTAAACACAAACGAGGGGAGTATCTATCACTGCGTAAACTCAGCCAACGTGACCAGTCAAAAAATGGCAGGCGGCATCACGGGTATAAACAGCGGAACGATATACGACTGCTACAATACCGGCCTTATTCAGGCAACCCAAACCTCATATTCAGATGCTGGCGGAATTGTCGGGTGGAATCAAACTTCGGGTGTGGTTACCAATTGCTATAACCTGGGCAATATAACCGGTGCTGATACTGCCGGGGGCATTGCAAGTTACAATGAAGGGGCAATCACAAACTGTTATTCGGCGGCGGGAATTAGTGACTCCATCGCCGGTGGTTTAGTAAGCGAATCTATCGGTACTGTCCGCAATTCATATTGGAATAGCGATTTGTTTTCGGGAAGCGGTAGTATTACAGGTTCTTTGACAGATTGCATTGGCAAATCTACCTCGGATATGAAGCTTCCAGACTTTGTAGCGATTCTAAACGCAAACAAGGGCTCTTACAGCTCGTGGATGACAGGGGCAGATGGTTATCCGACCTTTGCGCCCGCCAACGCCCCGCCTACAGACATTTCACTTTCCGCTACCTCGGTCAATGAAAATGTCATAGCGAACACTGCCGTTGGTACGCTTGCCACGACTGACCCCGATTTGGGCGACACCTTTACATACACAGTTGTCTCCGTAGACGGAGATACTACCAGTACAGCGTTCAACATCAGCGGCACAAGTCTGCGTATATCGAACAGCCCTGACTATGAAACAAAAAACAGCTATTCTGTGCGTATTCGAACAACCGATCAGGGCGGGTTGTATTACGAAAAGACCTTTACTATTACGATTAACGACCGCAATGAAACGCCGACTGATATAACCTTGTCGCCAAGCTCGGTAGATGAAAATGTTGACGCAAATACTGTTGTAGGTACGCTTTCAAGCACCGACCCCGATGCGGGCAACACCTTTACTTATACGCTTGTTGCAGGGACTGGCTCAACGGACAACGCCTCGTTCAACATTAGCAGCAATAGCCTGCGCATCACGAACAGCCCTGACTATGAAACAAAAAGCAGCTACTCGGTGCGTATCCGCACAACCGATCAGGGCAGTTTATTTTTTGAAAAGTCCTTCACTATTACGATTAACAACATAAACGAACCTCCGACGGACATCACTCTAACCAACACATCGATTAATCAAAGCGGAGGGCTTAATGCCACAGTGGGAACGCTCGACACTATAGATGTGGACAACGCAGACAGCTTTACCTATACGCTCGTAAGCGGCGACGGCGACGGCAACAACGAATCGTTTAATATTTCGGGCTCTACGCTCCGCGCGAATAACGCGTCCTCTCTTGCGGCGGGCACCTACAGTGTCCGGGTGCGTACGACGGACAGCGGCACCGGCAATCTGACTTACGATAAGGCGTTTACAATAACGGTCGTCGACGACATGTCTCCGGCTGTTACCTCAGTTACCGTGCCTGCAAACGCCACCTATAAGGCAGGTCAAAATCTTGACTTTACGGTAAACTATAGTGAAGCCGTGACTGTGAACACCGCCGGCGGAACGCCTCGAATTGCGCTTACTATCGGTTCCACAACCCGTTATGCCGATTATGTGTCCGGCAGCAGCTCTGCACTGGTTTTCCGCTATACTGTGCAGGCAGTCGATAACGACAGCGATGGGATTACGGTAGGTGCGCTTACCGCTAACGGCGGAACGATTCAGGATGCCGCTTTAAATAACGCAAATCTTACGCTGAATTCTATTGGCAGTACGGCCTCAGTCAAGGTAGATGCCACTGCGCCGGCGGTAAGCAGCATCGTCAGGCAGTCGCCCTCTAATTCGATGACAAACGCCTCTAACGTTACTTTCCGCGTTACCTTCAGCGAGGCCGTTACGGGAGTAGACATTCTCGACTTCACGCTGACGGCGACTGATACCGCTTCCGGCACAATTGCTACCGTATCGGCACCTGACGGTACAACGATTGACGTAACGGTGATCTCAATCACTGGTGACGGTACTCTGCGGCTCGACCTGAACAGCAGCGGAACAGGTATCACCGACGCCACCGGAAACGCGATAGCCGGAGGCTACACAATCGGTGAGACATATACGATTGACAAAATCACACCGACGGTTACGATTACATCCGCTGCGCCGACTAATACGAACACTTCACCCATTTCGGTTACCATCACATTCAGCGAGAGCGTCACAGGCTTTGTGATCGGAGATATCACGGTCGGCAACGGAACGGCAGGTAATTTTGTAACCGTGAGCGGTACCGAATACACGGCGGACATCACGCCGAGCGCACAGGGCGCAGTCACGGTGGACGTTACCGCCAATGT
>JAEZBW010000391.1 GCA_023426765.1 Bacillota bacterium | reverse complement strand
ATATCCTGCCTCAGGCCCGTTAATTCGTGCTTTCGCGCCAGCCCCCTGCTGGAAATCCATAAGGAGGGGCTTACCGCCGAAACCAGTGCGAAAACCAAAAATCCGGCAGCGATCCAATGCTTCAGCCGGTTTTCCTGAACATTCTCTATTAACCTGTCGATGAAGAAAACCAGTGTTAATATCCAGAATGGAAATACCGGTGCCCAAAGACGATCGTTGATTGGGTCCATAGCCGCACCTGTAGCAGATGCCAGCAATGCTGCCGCATATAGCAGAACATAAAGGGAGACAGCCAGTAAATCCCACCGGATTTCCTGCCCGGCTTTCTTTTTTTTCTTTTCCAGGAAAAATGGAATACAGATCAGGATGATCAATAAAATTGTCGCGATATAGGTGAACAGCGGAGTAAGAAAGGACGACCAGCCGCGGAAAACCATAAAAGAGAGCCAGAGATTGTCCATCAGCGTGAAGTAACCGGGGGATCGGCCTCCGGTGAGGGTGCCCGAGATCAGGAAATTGCGGATAACCCATACGGCCATGGGCGCGCATGATATCACCAGGTACAAAAAGGTCATCCGTAATTTTCGGAGCAGGGGCTTTGCCGATAATAACAAAACCAACGCCAGAACGGCGATCATCACGATACCAAGGTACCGGGTCATCCAGCAAATGCCTGAAGTGATGGATGAAGCGATCAGCCAGCCTATTTTCCCCTTTTTTATATACTGAAGCATGAGAATCATCGAGAGCATGGACAGGAAGATAAACAACATTTCGGTCCACGCATAACCCGAGATCAGAACCATCGGAACAGAAGCGCAAACCAGAATCAGTGCCGGAACTGCAAGCCACTTCACATTCAGGCTGTCAAACAGATACACCGCCATAGCATATAAAAGATATGCAAAGCAGGCTGCGTTAATCCATATGGCCCCCTGCGTAAGGGGTATGTTAAACAGGCCAAGCAGCGCAACGATTGTGATATAGAACGGAGGCCACTGAACGATGGGGGTGTCGTAACCGAAATATCTCAGTTCCCCGGATTCCAACAGGGTTTCTGCGGCGTATTCGTAAGACTGTGAATCATGGGTGTATATCGCACCTGTCTGAGGCACACACGCCATAACCAGCAAAAAGGCAGCTATCGCAAATAGAACTCCTGTGATATGGCGCAACCTTTCCTCCCCCTCAGGCCATTGGTTTTCCTGTGAAAAAAGAAGCCCTTCTATTATATACAATAAAAGGGCACAAAATTTGTTGTAGGTGTGCCGGTGAACCGGGAGAACCCGGATCCGGCGTCCGCCGGTCAGGAAACCTGTACCGGCAGCTTGCCTGGGCCCATCGGACGACTGGCCCAAGCGGTGTGAAAATAGCTCGTTCAACCCGGCTGAGATTCAGCCGGAACTTTCATCCTGTTGTTATCATGCACTTTACAGTGCTGAGACCGTTCGGATTAGTATATCTGTTCAAGCTGTACCGGGGTTTCAAAGCTTGAAACCTGTACAGCAACGATGATACCGGATTCCCGAGCCGGCTCCTTGTTTCAAAAGTTAAAAAGGCAGGTCGTCATCTTCCCCGGGCATTGGATAGAACCCATCCCCTGCTTCGGGTTGTGATGGCGCTGGAGCACCCTGTGGTGCGGGTGGTCTGTATGAAGGCTGCTGTGAGAAGCCGCCGCCGGCGTTTGAATCATCCCGTTTGCTGTCTGCGAAGTAAACTCTGTCTGCAATAATTTCGTCAGCAAAATGTTTCACACCCTGGTTGTCTTCATAATTGTTGTTCTGAATGGCACCTTCCAAAAGAATACGCGATCCCTTCTTAAAATACCGGGACACGAACTCTCCGGTGTTTCTCCATGCAACAACACTGAAAAAATCGGCTTGCCGCTCTTCACCCTGTTTCTGAAAGGCGCGATCGACTGCAATTCTGAACCTGCATACGGGGATGTTGCCTGTGGTGTACCTAAGCTCCGGGTCTGCTGTCAGACGACCCATTAAGATAACCTTGTTCATACATTAACCTCCAACTGGTTTCGGGCTGATCCTGTTCAGGATTTCACCCGGTCCTGCGCTCTGTGAGTCCCCATGAGACCGTCGTTCGCTGAACGACTGCAGAAGCTCACATTACGGGCGTAAGCCCGTTATCCACAAAAACAGGCTTGCATCCTGTTTCTATTCCTTTTCATCACGCCGGATAATCAGGTACTTCAGAACGCCTTCTGTAATCTTATAAATACGTTCCAGTTCGGTCGGGAACTCCGGTGCTGCAGAAAACTGCATCAACGTATAATACCCTTCCTTCTGGTCGTCAATTTCATAAGCAAGTCGTTTCTTTCCCCATTCGTCTGCTTTTTCAAGCTGCGCTGAGGTCTCGATAAGAGTCTTGACCTTTGTGATGATTTCCTGGATTTTTTCATCCTCCAGTAAAGCGCTTAAAACGAAAATGGTTTCGTACTTATTCATTGATTCATTCACCTCCTTCTGGACTATGGCCCCTTGCGGAGCAAGGATTTTGGCTGGTCGCAAGCTTATGCTTGCTGCTCGCCCATGCAACCTGGGCTGCCCACAAGCTTATGCTTGCTGCTCGCCCACTCATTCTGTGACAGCAATGTTGATTTTATCATATAAATTTGCAAAAAACAAGGCTTGAATTCAGTGTCAGCGCTTATCAGCGTGTTTTTCAACCCGCTGGATGATGGTTTCCTGCTGATGAACGATATGTTCCTGCGCAAGCTGCCCGGCCTTCAGTGAATCCTTTTCGGACAGTGACTTCAAAATCTGCTCATGCTCCTGTAAAACATCCTCGGCATTGGAAAAATCCCTCATATACAGCACGCGAAACCGGTAAACCTGTTCTCTGAGGTTCGCTGCCACATTCATCAGCTTGTTGTTCCCCGACGCATGATAGATAATCTCGTGAAACTCTACATCCTTTTTAATCGCACCCTGAAGGTTTTCCTTCTGCAGGTGGGTGATATACTGCTTGTGAACAGACTCCAGCTGGCGCATGCTGTCCTGGCGGATACGGCTGGCAGCCAGTTCTGTCGCAAGCTTGTCAAGAGCTGCCCGAACTTCGAGAACATCCATGATATCCTTTACTGACAGCTCGGCTACATGGGTGCCCTTCCTGGGGGTCATGGTGACCAGGCCTTCGACCTCCAGCCGTCTGACCGCTTCCCGGACAGGTGTTCTGCTGACGCCCATTTTTTCAGCCAGGGTAACCTCCATCAATCGTTCGCCGGGCTTCAGATCCCCTGAAACGATCGCATCCCGGAGCGTATTGAAAATAACGTCCCGCAAGGGCATGTAATCGTCCATTTTTATCTTTGACAGTTTCGCCATATGATTTCCTCTTTCTGCTTATGTGGTTACAAGCCAAATATTCTCATACTGGTTTTGAAGGAATGCAAACGCTCGCCTCGCTTGCTCCAAATTGCTGAACAGGCCGAAGACCGAAGGGCCGCTGCCGCTCATCATGCTGCCCAGCGCTCCGCTGTTCTTCAAATCCCGTTTTATTCCTTCGATTTCAGGGTATTTCACCGCTGTTACGG
>JAEZBW010000376.1 GCA_023426765.1 Bacillota bacterium | reverse complement strand
CCGCCGCCCCGGGCCATCGTTGGAGCCGCTTCAATCCACGCCCCCGCGCAGGGGGCGACGTCCGGGAAGTGCGGCATAGCCTCGACCCGAGCGCGCTTCAATCCACGCCCCCGCGCAGGGGGCGACGCCGAGCCGGCCAGGGCGGCCACCAGCTTGTCCATGCTTCAATCCACGCCCCCGCGCAGGGGGCGACCTGGATCTCCGGGGTCAGGCCGGCCGGCGTGAACAGGCTTCAATCCACGCCCCCGCGCAGGGGGCGACACACCGACGCCGCCCTGTCCGCCATTGCCGAGTTGCTTCAATCCACGCCCCCGCGCAGGGGGCGACTGTGGGGCCGAGGATGCCCCGCTATTGCTCGGTTTGCCAGCCGCGTTTCGAGGATGACGACAACACCGACAAGAAATACGCGACAGCATTCAAACATGTAATTATTTAATAAACAATATCAGAATATTATGAAATCGAGCATCTCCCGGAAAAACACTGTGCGCTCCGGGTCCTCGCGAACATACAAACGGGTTGCGCCGCCATTTCTGCAATAGCAGCGGTTCATGGCGCGCAGGGGACTTTGCCGGACACGGACTGCCCCCTCCTCGGGCCAACCCTTCACAAAATAAGCGGCCCCTGCGGATCATAGCCGGGTTTGGCGCCAACATGCTCGACACGGTTCTTCCAGTTGGACCCCAGAAAATAAAACCGAAGGCTGTCTTTCCCCGGGTCCATGCACGCCACCAGATTCCCCCGCAGCGCCACCCACTGGGCCGGGTCCACCACGCACTCGAAAACCGAGTATTGCACCCGCTGCCCCCAGTTCTCGCAGTGCCGCGCGATCTTGCGCAGCCGACGACGACCGGCCGCGTCCTGCGTGTTCACATCATAGCTGACCGAAACCAGCATGGCTCACCGGATCACAAAAGGCGGGTAGGCGTCCAGGTCGCCGCGCAGATAGCGGGCCAGCAAACGCGCCTGGCAATGATACAGCAAGCCAGCCGCCATTTTTTCCTGCAAAAACGGATGCTCGACGGTTTCCTGCTTGCGCTCCTGCCAGGCGGTCAGCACCTCCTTGCGGGTGGCGTCGTCCATGATGACGGCCCCGGATTCCGTGTGTTTGAAACCCTTGGCCTTCACCTGCCCCCGGTTGATGAGGGTGCAGGCCAGCCGGTCCGCCAGGTAGGGACGAAACTCCTCCATGATGTCCAGGGCCAGGCTTGGCCGGCCCGGCCGGTCGCGGTGCAGAAATCCCACGGCCGGATCAAGACCGCAGCTTTCCAGCGCCCCGCGCACGTCATGGGCCAACAGCGTGTACAGGAAGGAAAGCAGGCAGTTCACGGCGTCCAGCGGCGGACGCCGGTTGCGCCCGGCGAAGCGAAACGCGGGATCGGCGTTATGGATGAGGTGGTCGAAGACGCCAAAATAGGCCTGCCCGGCCTCGCCCTCGATGCCGCGCACCACATTGAGCGGCAGCGGTTCGTGCAGCCGCCGCAGACACTGGGCCAGCCGCTCCACGGCCCCGTCCAGCTCCGGGCCGGGGCGCTCCCGGGCCGTGCGCATGAGCACGGTGCGGCAGTTGGCGATTTTCCCGATGACCATGGACGCGGCGATGCCGGCGCTGCCGTCCTCATCGTCGGCCCGGCGGTACTGTTCGCGCCGCAGCAGCACATTGCCGCTGACCGGGCCGTGCATGGAGGCCAGAAAACGCCCGTTTTGGGTCAGCCACGACACTGTCACGCCGTTTTTGGCGCAGTGCCCCAGCAAAAACGGGCTGCACGAAATCTGGCCGAACAGCACGAGCCCGCCCAGGGTATGGATGGGCACTTTGCCCCTCAGGACGTCCCCCTGGTGCACGGCCACGCATTCGCCGTCCTTGGCCAGGTAGCTTTCCTGGGTGGTGACGAACAGGGTGTTGAGCAGCGGCTTCATACGCCCTCCAGCACGGATTGCAGATAGCGCGCGGCTGATTTTCGCGGAACAAGCGGCATGCAGGCGTCCTGCAACGAGCAAGCCGGACAGATGGCGTTGGCGGTCTCCAGCGGCGGCGGAGGCGGCGTTTTGCCCTGGCGCAGGAGGGCGTGCACGGCCTCGATGGTGCGGCGGGTTTGTTCCCGCAGCGCCTCGTCCAGCGACACGACCTGACGCCTGCGGGTTTTGCCGTAGAAAAGCGCGCCTTCGGGGATGGCGACATCGAGCATTTCTTCCAGGCAAAGCGCCTGGGCGCAGAGCTGTATGCGGTCGGCGTCGTGGCTTTTGGGGCGGCCGCGCTTGTATTCCACGGGATACGGCTGCCAGCCGCCGTCGCGCCGGTGAAACTCCACCACATCGGCCTGCCCGGTCAGGCCGAGGCTCAGGGAGCGCAGCAGGAGTCCGGTGACGATTTTGCGGTCGCCCCGGCTTTCGCTCGCCGCGTCGTGGGCTTTTTCGTGCAGCTGCCGGCCCTCGGCAGTGTAGACGTTCTCCGTCCAGAGCTGTTCCAGATGGATGAGCGCACACTGCCGAGGGCAGTACAGATAGTGCTGCAACGCCGATATGGGGATGGGGTCGGGTGGGAGTTGCATCAGAAGCCCGCGACCACCTCCGCCTTCAGCCCCGGCGTGGCCTCGCCGTCCAGGGCGTAGCTGCCGTCGGGGTTGACCGTGAGGCTCCTGTGCACCCGGGCCGACGAATACTGCCCGGATTTGTTGGCGTGCTGCCACCACAGGACATGGTTTACGGCCATGCTGCCTTCCGGGCGGGCCGAGGAGGCGTCGTTCTCGAAAAGCCTGGGCAAGATGGCCTTGAGG
>JAEZBW010000342.1 GCA_023426765.1 Bacillota bacterium | reverse complement strand
CCGAAATGCCCTTATATTCACCTTCCAGAACGGTATAGCCAAGCCCGTGCCTGCAGGAATACGCATCCAGCTTTCTTTGAACGGGCTGAAAGCCGGGGTTCCAGTATTCACCCGTTACTGCATCGCGGATATATATGTAACGTCCAGGCCTGTCCATGGGAATATTGTTGTATCTGTACCGGGTAATTCTTCTGTTCTGCGGATCCTTGTGGAAGCTGTAACCTCCGCCGGTATTGGAGACGATCCCGCCGTATTTGCCGCTGCCGATGTAGTTGATCCAGGGGGTCGGCGTGTCCGGCCGGGTAATGACATATTCGCGGGCTTGCTGATCAAAATAACCATACTGCATTTTTACTATCCTCCTGATATGAAAAAGAGTAATGTTCAGACTTTCACATAGGGCATGCATTTTTCCAGAAAATGCTTCATATGCTTCTTTTCATCGTCAATCATCTGCTGGGTGATCTCGCCGCGTCCCAACCGGTCACACATGCCAAGAAGGGCAATTTCATGCAGCGGAACCTCCCTGACCATCGCTTTGATATTGGCAAACGGAAGGCCTTTAATCACCATCAGTACCTGCATGTGCCAGCGCACCATTTTGGAAACCTTCAGAATGAAGCTTTCATCCTGCGTGAACGCACTGAGGAATTCTGCCGAAAGCCTTTCCCCGGCCTTGTCATGATCATACGAGGTGATTTTCCCTTTCCTCAGCCTGGTTGTGGGCGGTTTTCCGATATCATGCAGCAGCGCGGACCACATAAAGACCTCCCGGTCTTCGCTTTGATCCCTGACCAAAGCAGCATTATCGACAACCAGCAGTGTATGGTTCCAGACATTTCCCTCAGGATGATGGGTTGGGTTCTGTTCGGTTTGCTTCAGCGCGCTCAGCAATGTGAAAGGATAACCGCTGCTGAACAAACCGCTTTCCTCCAGGGCTTTAAAATATAATGAAGGCTTTTCGTCCTCCATTAAATGCGTGTGGAATTCATCAAAATACCTTTTATCAGTCATACCCATCTAGCTTTCCCTTACCATGAGCTTCACATTCAACAGCATTTCATCCCGGGAATCGGGCCCCACCATGATGGTAAAGGTTCCCGGTTCAACTGCTTCTGTGCCATCTTCGCGGACAACATAAAGCGCGGAAATATCCAGCGGAATGGTTACTGTAACAGTTTCTCCCGCTTTGGCAAACACCTTCCGGAAGCCCTTCAGCTGCTTTACAGGGGTAACGACAGAACTGACATCATCCCGGACATAAAGCTGAACGATTTCATACCCATCTACTGAACCGGTATTCTTTACTTCAACCGTTACATCGGTTTTCCCCTGAACTCCGCATTCGGGATTGGACAGTTTAAGATTGGAATACTCCCACCTGGTATAAGACAACCCATAGCCGAAGGGGTACAACGGTTCTGCGGGCATATCCATATATTTGCCGCCGTGCCAGCCCGGAAGCTGATTGTAATAGATCGGCAGCTGCCCGGAATGGTAAGGAAACGAAATGGACAGTTTTCCGCAGGGATTGAATTTGCCGAACAGAATATCAGCGGCTGCTTTGCCGCCAAACATACCGGAATTAAAGGTTTCCAGCACTGCGTCGGCATTTTGTTTCACCCATGGAACCGAAAGGGGTTTTCCGTTCACAAGGATGACGATCAGCGGTTTTCCGCACTTTTTCAAAGCTTTCAGAAGATCGGTCTGTGCTCCCGAAAGATCCAGGTTCGCCCTGTCCCTGGTTTCACCATTCTGCGAGCGGCAGTCTCCGATGACTGTGATGATCACATCGGCATTTTTCGCTATGGAAACAGCGCCCTCGATATCCTGTATATTCTCATCCATGATATCACAGCCCTGGTGCCAGTTTACCCGAATTCCCCTCTTTTCAGCCTCCTCGCGGATGCCGGCAAGCATGGTATATGTCGGAATTTTCGGAACTGCATCGGGATGAGGACGGGGATGGCTGAAGAAGGTCCAGTCTCCGAACTGAGACTTCAAATCGTCTGCATTGGGCCCTATGACGGCAATTTCATGAATGTTCCCTGCCAAAGGCAGCAGATCGTTTTTGTTTTCCAATAACACAATGCTCTCCCGGGTAAGCTGTTCATTCACCTTTAAGTGCTCCGGGCAGGCGAATATGCGGGATTTTCCCGTGTGGCTGGTTTTTTGAGGATTGTCAAACAAACCCATGGAAAACTTAATTTTTAGTATTCTTCCAGCAGCTTCATCGATGAGCGCTTCCTGAAGTTTACCCTCCTGAACAAGCCGAACCAGGGTATCATAGCTTTTAAGGGTGGACATGATCATGTCATTCCCGGCTTCGACGGCCATTCTTGCGGCTTCCTCCATGTTGGAAGCAACATGCTGTGCGCTCGCGAGGGTTCCAGTATTGTCCCAGTCGGTGACGACAAAGCCGTCAAACCCCAGTTCTTCCTTCAGGATCTTACGCAGGTATTTCCTGCTGGCGGTCACCGGGGTTCCGTCTATCGCGAGATAAGCGCTCATAAAGGTAGCGCAGCCTGCTTCTGCTGCTTTTTTAAACGGCGGCAGAAAGGTTTCCCTCACCTTTCGCTCGGAAATGGGGGTCTCCTGGGCATCTCTTGCGCCCGTGCTTTCACCATAAGCAAGATAGTGCTTTGCGCAGGCCAGAATGCTGTCATCCCCGCTTAACGCGTCTCCCTGATAGCCTTTGATCATGGCGGCAGCCAATTCACCAATAAGATAGGGATCCTCCCCGAAGGTTTCATTGATGCGCCCCCAGCGCAGATCCCTGCCAATGCACAGAACCGGTGAAAACGTCCAATGCAGGCCGTCGGCAGCCACTTCGCGGCCGGTGACCCTTCCCATCTGACGAATGAGTTCGGGGTTCCAGGAACAGGACATTCCCAGCTGGGTTGGGAAAACAGTGGCCCCATTATATAAGGCATGGCCGTGTATGGCGTCTATTCCAAAGATCAGCGGAATGCCAAGGCGGGTTTTCATCGCTCTGTCCTGCAGGCTTTGCGCTTCTTCGCCCAGCACGTGCAGGAAAGATCCCGCAAACTTTTTTTCAACCCATTCCACTGCATCCTCCCGACTGACTTCGCTGTAGGGGATCTGCAGCATTTGTCCCACTTTTTCCTCAAGAGTCATTCTGCACAAGAGATCCTGCGTCCTTGCTTCGGGAGAAAGGGCGGGGTTTTCATATGGTAACATCATGTTTCCTCCAAGTTCATTCATGTAATGCGCTTTTTAAATTATTGCCGGTGTTGGTTCTTTCACTGCTTTAAAATGGTATGCCTTCCGCCTTTGGAGCCTGGGAGGATTTAGAAAATAAAACCAGTGCCACAAGCGTTACAACATACGGGAAGGTTTTCAGCAGGATGGGCGGAATGGTCATCAGCGCTGGAATAGCCTGAGACACATTGGCGATGGTGCTTGCGAACCCAAAGAAGATGGATGCGCCTAAAATACCCAACGGCTTCCATTGCCCGAAGATCAGTGCAGCCAGCGCTAAAAAGCCAAGGCCGCTGACTGTTCCGCTGAACTCACCGGAATAGGTCACCAGAATGATCGCACCACCCAGTGCCGAATAAGCGCCTGATACCAGTACCCCAAAATACCGCATGCGATAAACATTAATTCCGGCGGATGCCGCAGCATGGGGGTGTTCTCCGCAGGCCCTCAGCCGCAGCCCGAAGGGGGTTTTATACAGCAAAAACCAGCTTGCTGCCAGAAGTACAAGAACAAGCCATGTCGTGATGTAAGTCTGGCGGAAAAGCAGAGGGCCCAGAACAGGAATCTTCACCAGACCGGGAATATCAAAACGGGGAACACCGGCGGTAATATGAATATTACCGCTGCCGGTGATATTTCTGGCCAGGTATACGGTTAATGCACCGGCCATCATGTTGATGGCGGTTCCGCTGATGACCTGGTTTGCCTTCATGTTGATGCTGGCTACGGCATGCAGCAATGAGAACAACATGCCTGCAACGATAGCTGCAGCAAGCCCCAGCAAAATACGCAGCCCGGCATTGGGCATAACGGGTTCCAGCCTGTAAATGGTTAATGCGGCGGCAAAAAAGCCCATGACCATCAGCCCTTCCAGACCGATATTGACAATGCCGCTCCTTTCACTGAACAGTCCTCCCAGTGCTGTAATCAGAAGCGGTATCGTAAACGCGATGGCATACGGAAAAATTTGGCGAATGATTTCCCACATGTTATGCCTTGCCTCCTTTTTTCTTTCTCAACCGGGTCCACACTTTTTCAATTAACAGGCTGGTCGCGGTGAAATAGATGATGATGGCGATGATGGTATCGGAAATATCCGGGGGAATTTTCGTCATGGCATTCATAAAACCCTTCCCCGAATGAAGCAACCCAAAGAAAATAGCCGCAGCAAACACTCCCCAGGGTGAATTGGCACCAAGAAGTGCAACTGCAATACCGTCAGCCCCCTGTGAGGGAAGAACGCCAATTTGAATGTTTGAAGCATATCCCGTATAGAACGTAGCGCCGGCCAGGCCTGCCAGCGCGCCTGCAATCATCATTGACAGAATGACATTGCGGTTCACCGAAATACCCGCATACTCGGACGCATGACGATTGAACCCAACGGCCTTCAGTTCATAGCCCAGCGTTGTTCTGTTCAGAAGGAACGAAATGATCGCAACAGCAGCGATGGCTGAAAATAACCCCAAATTGATGTACGAGCCCGAAAACAGCCCGGTCAACCACGGCACTTTCAGTGAAGCCATCTCCGGCAGCCTGGCTGATTCGGTTTCCAGATACTCTCCCTTGAAATAAGCCGGAACAATATAATAAACGAACCAATAGGAGATCCAGTTCATCATGATGGTGGAAACCACCTCGTTCACATTAAACCTGGCCTTTAAAAGCCCGGGAATGATGCCCCATATCGCGCCACCGAGAATGGCACACACCGATATGGCCAAAAGCAGCAATGGCCTCGGCCACGAAAAGGTAAGCCCTACGGCTGTGGCACACAGACCGCCTATCAGCATCTGTCCGGCAGCCCCGACATTAAATAGTCCGGTGCGGAAGGCGAAAGCCACCGATAAACCCGTTAAAATTAGTGGGGTAGCGGTTGCAAGGGTATTGCCGATCCTCTCGGTATTCATCAGCCCGCCCCGGAATAACGAAACATAGCCTGTTATGGGGTTTTTTCCTATTACGAGCATTAATACCGCACCGGCTAGAAGACCCAGGAAAACGGCGGCCAGTGCCTTTACAAGCTCACTGTTGATCCCTTTTTTCATGACGTTTCCTCCGTGTTTTCCCGCTTGATCCCGGTCATCATCAATCCGATTTCATTTTCATTGGTTTTATCGGCATCCACCACATCCACCAGTTCTCCATGACATACCACAGCAATCCGATCCGACAGGCTCATGATTTCATCCAGTTCCAATGACACCAGAAGGACTGCTTTGCCGGTATCCCGCTGTTCAATGAGGCGCCTGTGGATATACTCGATGGCCCCGACATCAAGCCCTCTTGTAGGCTGCACAGCGATCAGCAGCTCGGGGTTGCTGTCGATTTCGCGCCCTACGACGGCTTTTTGCTGATTGCCGCCCGACAGGGTATACGCGGGTGAATGCTGGCCCTGTCCGGCGCGGACGTCAAACAGTTTCATGACCTTTTGAGCATGATCGGAAATGGCTTCGCGATTCAAAATGCCGTTTCGGGAATAGGGGATTATGTTGTATTTTTTCAAGACCAGATTGTCTTCAACGGAAAAATCCATCACCAGGCCATGTTTCTGGCGATCCTCCGGGATATGGGCTACACCGGCATTCATTCTTTCCCGGACCGCCAACCCGGTGATGTCTTTTCCCTTCAGGCGAATCGCACCGGATTCAGCCCGGGCCATGCCTGAAATGGCTTCCACCAGCTCGGACTGACCATTTCCATCCACGCCGGCAAGGCCGACAACTTCTCCTGCCCGAACCTGAAGTGAAAAGTTTTTCAGGCCCAGAACCTTCTGATTCTTCACTGAAAGGTTCTCCACATCCAGGATCACTTCCCCGGGATCGGCCTGTTTCTTATCCACCTTGAACGAAACCGTTCTTCCCACCATCTTATCGGCCATTTCCTGTTCGGTTGTTTCTGAAACAGTGACGGTGTCAATCTTCTTTCCCCTGCGGATGATGGTGCATCTGTCGGCGATGGCCTTGATTTCCTTTAATTTATGGGTGATTAAGATCAGAGATTTGCCCTCCCTGACCAGATTTTTCATGATTGTCATTAAATCCTGAATTTCCTGAGGGGTTAAAACTGCAGTCGGCTCGTCAAAAATCAGCAGTTCTGCGTCCCTGTACAGCATCTTCATGATTTCCACACGCTGCTGCATGCCTACCGATATATCTTCAATTTTTGCCTGAGGCTCGATATACAGGCCATATTGCTCGGACAGCTCCTTCACCTTTTTCGCAGCCTTTGCAATATCGGCTTTTTCACCCCGGAGCCCCAAAACGATGTTTTCTGTGACAGTGAAATTATGAATCAGCTGAAAATGCTGGTGAACCATTCCGATACCCAGCGAATTGGCAACATTCGGGTCGGTCATTCTGACCTCCTGGCCGCGGATTTTTATCACACCGCTGTCGGGATGGTATAAGCCGAACAGAATGCTCATCAGGGTTGACTTCCCCGCCCCGTTCTCACCAAGCAGGGCATGGATCTCACCCTTTTTAACCTGCAGAGTGATGTCATCATTGGCAACCACACCGGGAAATTCCTTGCGTATATTCAACATTTCTACGATAAATTCCATTGGGCTACCCCCTGAAATTTTCTTTGGAAAGCAGAACAATTGCAGCCAGACCGTTTAAAGCCTGCTGCGGTTTTAAGGGTGACAGGAACCCGCGTTCCTGCCCCCCGTAAACCTTGTTTGATAATGACTGTGCCATCTGATAAACAGATGGCACACTAGAATCACCATTCAATTTTTCTGAACTATTCGATCAGGCTTCCCTGTTCGGCGGAAACAACGATCTTCCCATCCTGAATATCCTTGAAAACCTGAGCAACCTGCTTTTCTACATCATCATCCAGGTTCGGATTTTCTGCAGGAATAGCCACGCCATTGTTCTTTGCATTGAGGGTAAGGATTTGTCCGCCGGGGAATTTGCCATCCTTAACGGCCATGACCATATCATAAGCGGCCTGGTCAATTCTCTTCATGGCAGAGGTGAGGATGATGGATTTTCCATCGGCATATATACCTTCATTATACTGGTCAACATCAACGCCGATAACCCATACGGCTTCGCCTGCTGCGGCCCTGGTCTTCGCTTCGTTCATGGCGCCAATGCCAACACCGCCGGCTGCGGCGAAGATTGCCTTTACACCCTTGTCATACATTTGTGCGCCCAGCTGCTGCCCGGCTGCAACGTTGTCAAAAGAGCCCTGATAGATAACATTTTCTTTATCGATGGTCATTTTGGTTCCAAAATTGGTGTTGGCATAAGCCAGACCCTGCTGGAAGCCCCAGTTGAACTTCTGAACGGCCGGGACTTTCATGCCGCCGATAAAGGCCACTGGGCCTTCCTTCAACTGCAGCGCTGCTGCGACACCTACCAGGAAGCCGGATTGTTCTTCGGCGAAGAAGATGGAAACGGTATTCTTTTCGACAACAGCATTATAGTCACCGGTATGAGGATAACCATCGATGATGACAAACTTGGCATCCTTATATTTGCTCTGTGCCTGGAAAATAGCTGTTTCAAACTTGTAACCGGGAGCAACGACCAGTTTGAAACCCGCGTCATACAGGTTGCCGATTTCTTTCAGATAATCCGCCTCTGTTGTTCCGGCCGGTTTCAGGTAGTTGCTTTCAATGTTCAGCTCTTTTGCTGCCTTTACAACGCCTTCCCAGGTGCCCTGGTTAAAGGATTTGTCATCGATGGTTCCTGCATCGGTTACCATACCAACCTTAAAATTTGCTCCGCCGCCGCCTGCGCAGCCAGCCAACATGGTCATCGCCATCAGGACAACAAGGAGTACCGACAGGATTCTTCCAGCTTTTTTCACAATATAACCCTCCTATTTTCTATACATTCGGATATTGGATGAAATAACTCCGATTGTTTTTCTTATTTCATCTGAATATCCACTTCATATTATAACACGTCCCGGAAAAATTAGTTAGTTGTTTTTGTTTTTTTCATACTTTGATTTGACATTGGAAGCATGGTTTGACAGGGAAAATTAATAGTTGTTTTTTGTATTTTTCATTCCTTTATGT
>JAEZBW010000557.1 GCA_023426765.1 Bacillota bacterium | reverse complement strand
CACCCTCTAATTCTGCACCTTCTTGTTTTCATTCATCTATCCCGGTGGTTCTCATCTCATATCAGAGTATAGTTTGAACGGAATACAATATGGAAGGTTTTTTGGTATTCTGCAATTGGCAGGAATGATCCTTTGCATCACAGCAATCGGGTTTGCCCGTCCGAAGAATGGCAAACTGCCTCAAATTGTCATGTTTACAGCGCTGATACTCCCTTTGGTGTACAATACAATGATTATTCTTATGAAGGGTTCTTCCTCCGGGTATGTATTCGGATTCTTTTTATCGGTAACCCTCGTTTATTATGTGATGTTGAACAGATTGCCCAGTCAAATCATGACCCGGAACTTGGACAAAATTGAAAAATGGTTGAATGAGGGCATTATCATTACGAATGAATCCGGAAATATTACCTTTACAAATCTATTGGAACATTCATGGGGAGAAATTTTGGAAATTCCAAAAAAACTGAATGTTGAGAAGCCTTCAGAAATTTTTAAAAACGTCGAATCCGCCATGCAGGAGGCAGATGGGGTTGCCGTTACCGTATCCGGCCTTGAACCCAAAACTTTTTTTGTTACGAAAACCCAGTTGTTCATTAAAAAAAGGCGGATGGGTTATCTGTTTGTGATCAAGGAAACCACAGAGATGACCCAGCTGCTGTTGGAATTGAAAAACAAAAATCTGGAGCATGAAAAAAAGAACCAGGCTTTAAAGGACTATGCCCGGGTTGCATACAAATATGAAACAGAAAAAGAGATTAATCTGCTGACAAATGAAATGAATGATAACATTGGTCATCAAATGATTGAATTGTCCATGGTTTGTCAAAAAGCCTGTTTGGAAGTGGAACAAAACTCAAAAGACGCACCCGAAGCAATCCAGGCCACCGTGAAGCTGTCCCAGAAAGTGCTGAACAGTGTCCGCAAAGCGGTTTCCGCTTATAGAAGTCTCTATAAAAGGGGTTAATACCATGAGAGTAATTTTAGCAGACGATCAGAAATTATTAAGGGATACTCTGGAAATTATCCTGAGCAAAAGTGCCGGTATTGACGTTGTTGCCAGTGTCGCCGACGGGAGGGAAGTACTGGAGGCCTGTGAAAAACTGTCGCCGGATATTGTCTTAATGGATATCCAAATGCCGGAAGTGGATGGTATCGAAGCGACGCGGAAAATCAAGGAACGCTTTCCCGAAATAAAGGTACTGATGCTGACTACCTTTGAAAATGTGGAAAACATCATCGAATCCTTTTCCTCCGGTGCCGATGGATATATTGTGAAAGACCTGGATGCAAAGGAATTAGCTCTGTGCATCGAATGTGTAAGCAGGGGCATCCACGTTATTCATGACAGTGTGCATCAGTTGATGGTACAGCAGTTTTTAAAACTGAATCAACGAAAATTTGAGTCCAAAACCATCGGAGCTGAAATTGAACTGACCGAAACTGAAATCGACATCATTCGTTTTGTCGCTTCAGGAAAGAGCAATAAGGAAATCGCCCAGATTATCGGCTTTGCCGAAGGAACCATCAAAAACAAAATCACCAGGCTGTTTGAAAAATTAAATTTGGATGACAGAACACAAATTGCGGTCTTTGCCATTGAGAATGAGTTGATATAGTGATCTGAATGGGAGTTTTCGGGAGATCGATGAAGGAATTATTAAAGGTCGAAATATTCTATATCGAATTGTTTCACATTGTTGCCATCTGTATCTCGGTGTTCTTTTTTGTCGTCATGGTTATTAAGGCACAAAAAGGGCCTTTGTTAAATACGCTTTTTTTCGGGAATGCCATGATGCTGCTGTGGATGGTTTCCAAAGTATTAAAAACCGTATCGCCCAATGTGGATCTCCGTTGGTTTTTTATCGTCACCCAATATTTCGGGGTCAGTATGCTGGAAGCCGCCTTTCTGGAGTTTGCCTGGTGCTATGCCAAAGGACGACGGTTTTCCCGCAAGGCAAGGGTTCTGATTTATATCCTGCCGGTTCTGCAGTTTCTGCTTGTGTGTACAAACCCCTGGCATTTTCTGTTTTATTCCCGATACGACTTTTGGGGAGACAGCTTTGGAGCTTTATTCCCCGTTTACATGGTCATTCAATATACCTACATCCTCATCGCCATTGTATTGTGCAGCATCAAGCTTACCCGGCAGTTTCAAAGGAATAAGAGAAAAAACATATTTTTGCTGGGAATTGCAATTCTCATGCCCATTATTTTTAATATACTGTACCTGACAAGAATATTCAGCCGATTGCTGGAAAGCATTAGAATTGACTTTGTATTTGACATCACCCCCATTGCGTTTATGATGTCCCTGATCATTTTTGTGTATGTCACCTTCCAATACAGCTTTTTGGATGTGGTGCCCATAATGCAGCATGAAATCTTTCAAAAGATCAATATTCCGATCCTCTATACAGATCCGGCCTTTATTTATATGGACGGAAATATGGCCGCGCAAAAAGCTTTGTTGCCCCATATGGACAGCTTACCTCTGCAAAGCATCGAAACCTCCGGGGATTCGGTTCATGAACTGAAAATTGAAAACCGAAGCTATTCTGTCTATGGAAAGCAGCTGCAGACAACCAAGAGGCGATATATCAACATCTTTATTTTCAATGAGATTACCCGGTATAACAAAATAAAAGCTGAGCTTGTTCAAAAAAAGAATGAAATTGAAAAGCAGAACAACCTGTTGGAAAAGCAGATTGAAATTATCCGTGAAACCTCGAACGTGGCTGCACGCAATTATTTCTCAAGAGAACTGCATGATGTGATCGGCCATGCATTGGTTCTGACCATCCGCTTGTCCGAATTATCCATGATGATCTATTCCGAGCAGCCCCAGGAGGCAAAAGTGAAAATGGAAGAAGCCCTTCATGTGCTGAAAGGCAGCTTTCAGGAGCTAAAAAGGAATATTTCACAAAATAATATCCGGGCGTTCTCCAGCTTCAGTTTAAAAAGGGACCTGGAAGTACTACTGCAAAAGGTTAACCATACATCCATCGATGCAAAGCTTTATTTTCGGGGCTTTGCGTCAAACATTTCCATGAATGCCTATGATACGGTCATTCGCATCGTACAGGAATCCATGACGAATGTGATGAAATATGCCGAAGCCTCGCGCGTTATCGTATCGGTAAAGCTGGATACAAAAATTGAAATCAATATTTCAGATAATGGAAAAGGTTGCAAAATCCTGCACAAGGGGAATGGCATATCCGGTCTGGAGCAGCGTATTCGTGCATTGGATGGTGAAATCAGCTATTCCTATGGATCCAACAAGGGTTTTCAGGTTGTTGCTGGCCTGCCATTCAGCCCGGACAAAGCTTCGTAAGCTCTCACGTCCACACTTCTCTGTGACCATAGGCACTGGTATGACGAAGTTTAGTGCCGATCGTCATTGAAACCAGGGAGCACTGCTACTATTCAATCGAGACACCCCAATGATACGATGAATATGGCTTTTTATGTCAAGTGAAGTGTTATTGGGGGATTTAATGATGAAACCTGTTAAAAGCAAGTCTGGTTTTTCCAAATGCCTTTCATTCATTCTTGTTCTTTCTTTCTTATTTCAGATAGTCTTATCTTCGTACTCACTTAGAAGCTTTGCGCAAGCAGGCACCGGGGATCCTATTGGGGTAGCGACAGAGAACACCGCGCAGCCCGAAACTCAGGAACCCACCGGGGTACCGACAGAGAACGCCGCGCAGCCCAAAACCCAGGAACCCACAGGGGTACCGACAGAAAACGCCGCGCAGCCCAAAACCCAGGAACCCACAGGGGTACCGACAGAAAACGCCGCGCAGCCCGAGACACAGGAGCCCACCGGGGTACCGACAGAAAACGCCGCGAAGCCCGAAACACAGGAACCCACCGGGGTACCGACAGAGAACACCGAACCGGAAACCCCTGATTCAGACAGCATACCAGGGGAAAATACAGCGGAAACGGTTACAATAAAGCTTGCTGAAATCTCACCGTCGGTTCAGGAAGGAGCACCTAAATCCAGAGGAACCATTCTGCACTATCAGGATGGAACAACGGTGCTGCAGGATGAACCTGAACCTGCAAAATGCCTGATGCAGGCATCGGGCATTCTGCAGACAGAAGGAATCATTTATGCCGAACCCAATTATGAAGTTTATGTTCAGAATATTCCCAATGATCCCTATTATCATGGAAATGAGTATGCCCAGTGGGCCTTTCCCGAGCTTGAAATCATCGAAGCCTGGGAAACAATGAATGTGTATTTAAGAGGAAACAGTCCGAGGCCTGTTAAAGTTGCCGTTTTGGATACAGGGGTGGACAGTGGTCACGAAGATTTGCAGGGACGATTGGCCGATGGCATCAATTTGATCACCGATGCGGTGGATTCGACGGATTATTCCGATGATTCCCGGGACGGTCACGGCACCCATGTAGCCGGTATTATTGCCGCTGCTGCCAATAACGGAACTGGCATAGCCGGTGTTGCGGGGGAATTCCCCATAGAGCTGATACCGGTAAAGGTATTGGACGGCGCAGGGGTTGGAACGGTTTATGATGTTGCGCAGGGAATCCGATGGGCCGCCGACCAGGGTGCGGATATCATCAACCTGAGCCTGGGTTCAAGGCTTCCGGATTATCCACAGACACTGGCAGAAGCCGTTGAATACGCCAGTTCGAAGGGCGTTCTGCTGGTTGCCGCCTCCGGGAATGAAGGAAAGACCATCAGCAGTTTTTATCCGGCATCCCTCCCCGGGGTCATCTCGGTTGGGGCTTCCGGTCCGGAGCATACCGAACCGTATTTTTCAAACCGCAATGCGGATTTTCTTGCCCCGGGTGTGGATATTGTTTCCACGCTGCCCCAGGATCAATATGGCTTCCTGACAGGAACCTCCATGTCCTGTGCCTATGCAGCAGGGGTTGCCTCTTTATTGATATCCACTTACGAACCCTATACAATGCCCGAATTTTCTAAAATGGTTCTCTCTTCAAAAAAACAATTTACAGTTAACTATACGCGGTACGATATTCTGAATGCATTATTGGCGGCGAATCAAGCCGGTTCAGGATCGTCTGTGGAAGATACCCTTGTGTTTACGAATGTACATCAGAATATACGCTTAAGTGATACGGTGGGTATCGGCATCCGTGTCAACCAGCCGCAGAATATCGAACAGATTCAATTTGAAATTCTGGATACTGCCCAAAAACCCGTACACCAGCAAACTGTTTCCGGATTGGCGCATCAATATGAATATATTGTAAATTTGAATACCAGCCTTTTGGATGATGGCGTTTACACTTTTACTGCAGCCTCTTTAGGCCCGAAAAACAGGCCCCTTGCCTGCGACAGTGTTGAATGCATCATTGTTGAAAATGAAAACACATCCGGCTTGGTGGTGGATGTGGTAAAACCCGATGGCAGTGCGGCACCGGGTGCTTCCGTGAATTTATACTACAGTTGGATGGAGGACGGAAAGCC
>JAEZBW010000272.1 GCA_023426765.1 Bacillota bacterium | reverse complement strand
GGCATGGGCTTGTTATGCGTTTTTGAATTCATCCATACCTTTGCGCAGATACCGGTGCGTCCGACCTGTAACACGACTGTTGGGGACTGGAGTTATCAGGCATTAAAGTTTTTCAAATTTCTCGACGTTCAAAACAAAAACCGTAGCCCCACCAACAGTAACCTCCATTGGAAAAGCTGCGCCCATAACGCCCATTCCGCCTGACATTTCAAGGTTCGGCATGGCCTTTTTTCTTGTTTTGCATTTTTTACGGATAATTTCAATCACTTCGGTAATCTTTTCTTCGTCGGTTCCTATCATAATGGTGGTATTGCCCGCCCGCAGGAAGCCGCCCGTGGAGCACAGGCGGGTAACGCCGAAGCCCCCCTGGCCCAGTTCGCTGATGACCCCATTACTGTCTTCATCACTGATAATCGCCATGATCAATTTCATAAAGCACCCTCCTTCTTTTCCACGTTGACAGGTCAACTCATTCGTTTCATTCATGTACAGGATTAAGTATTTTATCTAAATCTATTGTATTATATTTTCAGGATAAATGGAATAGAGAGGGTTTCCTATTCGCTGATTAACTCCTGTTTGTGGCTCACCGAAATATGCTCCTTCCCCGCAGATATTCCGGAATATGTGCTGCTTCCTTTTCCTAAAAGCGAAACCTTTCCGCCTCCTTGAACACCATACCCCCCTAAGGATACCGTGGCCTCCGAATTGACATAAATATCCGAAATCTTCTTTTTTCTCAGATCAATCACGACATTTGCCATCATTTTAGCTTCCACCTTGATCAGCCTGGCTCCGGCTTCCACCCTTGCGCCAACACCTGCACCCACTTCAAGCTGTTCCTTTTTCCAGTCGTATTGAACCCGTGCGGCAACAATTTTCACCATAACCTCAAGTTCGGCGCTGTTGGGTGTTAAATTGATCTTCACAACCTTTAAGTCAATTGTAAGCTTAATGTTGCTTCCCGCATTTGCAGCGGCCAGCGCCACTTCCTCCATGTATTTCCTGTGCTCTTCCAGCGCTTTCATTGCAGCTTCCAGGTCTTCGTTCGAGATGTACCGGTTAAAGGGTGTACCGCGCAGGAATGTAACTTCCGAAAGAACCATCAGGCTGTGTTGTATGATGACGGACTGGTAGTAGGGAATATAGATTTCGGGCATATGCGAACTGCGGAGGTACGGAAGCATTTCCGCCCACATTTCGTGCGCCATTTTGGTGATCCTGGCATAATCTCTGCTGGCCTGAGGAAGCAGGCTTTTCACATAATCCTCGCATGCAGAATTGATCATGAGATCATATTTCAGCGCAATCACCGGTTTCTCTTCCTCCGGCGCATTATCCATCTCCGTTCTCTTCTGCTGCTCATACCGAACCACTTTATCGTTCATAATCCGAAGAGCTTCCAATGTTGCGTCGGTGAATTCCTGCCTTACCGCCAGGGCATAAAATGCAAAAGAATACACCCCGGCATTCACAACACTCATATTGTAATCCATCATGTAATCGACATTTGTTTTAACCGGTGCAGCAGTTTCCGATGGATTCGCCTGAACCTGCGAACCTTCGGAATCTTGCGGAAGCTTATTCAGGACATTCTCTTCCATCCATTGTTCAAGCTCCTCCTCCGACATGCTCCCCAGCATTTGCTGCATTTCTATGGCCTTATCCATAATATCCGGCCGGGAGTCACCTGTTGGGGAAGCCTGCGGAGCATATTCATTCTGGTATGTGCGATGGAAATCCCTACTGGCTGTTTCAACCAGGTCATTGATGGTGTTATTAAGCCACTCGGCATATTCTGTTGCTTCATCAAAGCAGTCTTCTTCGATGATCCTGGCCGTCTTGAAGAGCTTGTCCGGAAATACAGGCAGTTCGAACTTATCGCTTTCGGACACCTTCATGATCTTTTCTTCCAGCTTTGCTGCTTCCTCTGGATATACATTGGTAAACAGGTCGGCTATGGTAATGGGCTCAAGGGCAATAATATCGTTAAATTTCTTCTCAAGCTCTTCCTTACTGTCTTCCACACTTGGCTGCGTGTAGCCTGCCGTCGCATTTTCCTGTTTCTTCAGCCGTTTACCCAAATCGCCATCATTTTCCTCGGCCTTTTTTTCCAATGCTTTTATTGCAGCGGCAGAACCTCCCGTTTTCTTCAGCAGAACAACCTTGAATTCTATACAGGCAAAACTGCCTGGATTAAGTTCCAGAGCGCGGTCTACAACAGTTAATGCCTCATCGTATTTCTCCATCTCCGCATAGATTTGCGACAGGGTGTAGAAATACTCCCATGTTTCCTGTATTGATATGGCATAAGATACGCATGCAAGGGCATCCTCCAGCCGGTTCGGATCGGTCAGAAACCCGGCTTCAAGCAGTACCGTGCCAAGGACATGCGCTGCTTCAGCATTGCCTGCATCCTTGGCAATAGCGGATGACGCCGTAAGTACGGCAAAATCGCCATTCAGGCTGAATGCGGTTTCTATGGATGCGAGGTTACTCAAATTGGAGGAAATATCTCTTTGGCTCTCGGTGCCGGTGAAATTGACCTTTCCGACTGCGGCAGAAAATTCTTCCTTTAAGTCCGGATGCAGTAGCGGAAGGCGAGCGTTATAGTATTTCTCCGCAATGGCAAGGATATCTTTTTTACTCGTACTTGAACCTGCTTTTGCAAGGGTAGACGACGAACCACCAGTAGATTGTGCCGGAGGTGTGGATTGAACTGGTGTTGCCGATTGAGTTGGGGTTGTGGGTTTTCCCTGGGAGTTGGATGGCTTTACAACCCCACTGTTAGTTTGATTTGTCTTCGAATCGCTTCCGGTATTTTTGGATTTACATCCGCTGACGGTTCCAGTCAGCATGATCAACATCAACAGGTAACAAATGATTCTCTTCATGAGTGTTTTTCCAGACATAAAGATGACCTCCGCATATATCCATTGAGCATGGAAATAGAAATGATATTCTTCGTTCTTATTGGTTTGCCTATGCTGAATGCAATCGATAGCTGTTGCTTTACAGTGTATTTCAGTCGCCTTATGGTTGACATCCATTACGATAAATATTACATAACTTTTATTTTTATTATATATGACAGAAGAAAAAAAAGGAAGCTGTTCTATAAATCAAACCAGCTTCCCGAAAACACTGTATTTTGCATGGTAAATTCTTGGGTAACCAAACACACACCTTCATCAATAAAAAAGACACCCCTGAAATGGTGTCTGGATTTATGGAGTCGGTGGTCGGAATCGAACCGACGACCGCTGGTTGTTCATAAGGTAGTATAAATATCATTTTCCTGAGGTCAGGAAAACGATAAAAGAAATCTGCAAGTGGTACCTGCAGATTCATCTTACTTTTGAGGCTGGTCGGAAGGCACAACAGCCAGCGTATATCCTAATGGCTGCAGGATTTTAAATAACGTATCTATCTGCGGTGTCGCTTTCATGCTTTCAAGTCTTGCTATGGCAGGCTGCTTTAAGCCTGCAAGTTCAGCAAGCTCCTTTTGGGACAGCCCTTTGGATTCTCTGGCTTCAATCAGCTTCCCAATCAGCGCTACCTCAAAATCAATCTTGGCTTTCTGTGTCGGGTCAATGAATTTCGGGTCGTTCCAGAGCTTATTAAAATTAGTTCCCATATCTATTTGCTCCTTTCAAGGTGATCGGTCTGATTTCTTTTTGCCTGTTCAATCTCTCTGCGCGGAGTCTTCTTTGTCTTCTTCAGAAAATGATGAAGCAATATAAACGTGTTATCTCTGAAGTAGAAGAAGAATATCCTGTCATCCAGCGGGCGCAGCTCCCAGATGTCATCTTCAATGTGCTTGACATAAGGTTCTCCCGCTCTCGTTCCGTATTCCTGCAGTACTCTGATGTAGGTCAAAATCTTCTCGTTGCGGATGTGGTCATTTTTGCTTGTTTGTCCTTTCGACTGTAAGTCAACAATGAAGTCCTTAATGGGCTCGTTGCCATTTCGATCTTCATAAAATTCAACTTCGAACATTCTTTAGTATTCCCCTCTTATGTAATATTATAATAACACATTCGTTATTAAGCTACAATAACAAATTTGTTATTACATCGAACTTTTGGCTATTTATTTACCAAACAATTTAACCAGATCTTCATACACTAATACTGAAAAAGATATCTGACCGTATTTTTCTTTGAGTTTCTCGTCATTGCATATATCATTGCTTAACTTATGTAAGTAATCTCTGGGAACCACAATCAAAACTAAATCATTCTTGTCAAAATAGATATATTCCTCAGACATTCCATCATCATAATGTACAGAATCCGCTATTTCACATGAATCAAATGTTATTCTCCATTCTCTTTCATGATAATAATCAATATCTTTTAAATATGGCGTAATTTCATCTAGCGGTAGTTTACAAGTTAATTAGTGCAAAATCTTCAATCCCTTTGATTTGAAGGCTTCCAGGGAGTGATTGGCGTATACCTAACTGTATTTCTTTTTTAACTGATATATTTTTTCTATCTGCT
>JAEZBW010000158.1 GCA_023426765.1 Bacillota bacterium | reverse complement strand
ACCGAAGCATTCAAAAACCTTATTCTGCCTTTTGAAAACAGAATGCTCTATGCGGGTGATTCATTCTCATTCAGGAAAAGCATTTCCTCTTTCAGCGATACAGACCCTCTGCAGCAATTGCTCGCTTCCATCATTTATCAGACCATTCTGCCTGTTGAGGAACTGCGCGTGCTCGACAGAAAAGCTTCCAATCAACCGGTTTCAGGAATCGAACCCGGCCTTGAAGTCAGCTTTGAAAATGACGGGGATCTGCAGTTTAAAAACACGGCAGACAATTCGCTGATGCTTGTGATTCAAGCAGAGCAGGCCGGTACATGGAGCGCTGCACTGGTGGGAAAACCAGGGCTGCGAACAGGTGCGGTGCGGACGGAAACCACAAAAATACAGCCCTCGGTGATTTATTCTCAGGTCAATACCCTGCCCAAGGATTCAACAGAAGTTGTGGAGCCCGGGAAGGAAGGCCTGTCGGTACGGGTTTACCGGGTGACCGAAGGCGAATCGGCTATGCTGTATGAAGATGTCTATCAGCCCATCCATAAAATCATCGCTGTCGGGACAGGGATCAAGAAGGAAAGCACTATTTTCAAATAACCTTCATTTGGCAAAATTGTGTTTCCCAATCGTTATAATGATCGGTCGGCTCCATATCCATTTGCTTGTTGCTGTGTGCGGATTGTAATAATAAATACAGCCATAGGTGGGATCCCATCCGTTCAGGGCATCCCGTGCAGCCTTTATCGACTGGGCGGTGGGCTCCAGGTTAATCTGCCCGTCGCTTACGGCATCAAAAGCACCGGGCTGGTAGATGACACCGGCGATCGTACTGGGAAACCGGCTGTCATTAATCCGGTTCAGAATTACTGCAGCCACTGCAACCTGGCCCACATAGGGTTCTCCGCGGGCTTCTCCATGGATGATATGGGCCAGTAAATCCACATCCTTGTTGTTCCCGGCAGATTTCTTCTCTCCGGTGGGAAGGCCCAATGCCGAAAGTGTTTCGGGCCCGACGACACCGTCCACCTTCAGCCCGTTTTTATACTGAAAGTACCTTACAGCCTTATAGGTTTGATAACCGAAAACACCATCCACATTACCCTTGTAATAACCCCATTGCTTCAATTTTTTCTGAATGGCGGTCACCTCGTCGCCCCTTGAACCATAATAGGACAAAACGGCGTTGCTGTATCCATAAAAGTCACGAACCCCATCCGTCAATACAGGATAAAAAAGGCATAGGGCAAGGAATACAGCGAGGATGATGCGTACCCATTTTCTCTTCTGCATATTCTCCCTCATTTCACTTCTTTTTCGGTCATAAAGGAATTTTGCGCAGAAAAAATTCAAAGTATTCGAAACCGTACCATGTAATGAATGGTAAATTCATTGAACGCTGCGTTTTTTTCAACAGTTTGTTTGCTCGCTCATGTCGCATAATTCACACAAATGATCATAATAACTGAAGCGAAAACAGGCCCATACCCTCTCCGAAGGTATGAACCTGCATGCCTGAACAAAGAATTGAAGCCGATACCGGGCGGTTAATCAGAATTATCTTTTATCAAAAGAACGGAAAAAGCTGTTTATCAAACCCTGCTATAAAAATGAATATCAGAAGAACCAGCAGAAAATTGTCACAGTCGTCATCGGTTGCTATCAGAAGAATCAGGCCGAATAGAAGGATATCATCCAGCTGTATGCTGTGCAGCAGTTTCCTGATGTCGGGCAGACCGCCTGAAAAGGGGGAAACTGCAGCATGCCTGTTGTATTCTTTTTCTGTGGGCAACGGAATGTTTGAAAGCTCATGTGCAATTTTCTCCGCCATCAGAACAACCTCCCGTTACTATTGGTCATGGCTCTTAAAATGCCGGCAACCTTCAGAATATTCATACAGGTCGCGCACCGCTCACGCCTTGTCGGGTTTAAAAAGGGGTGAACCGAACGCAGAAGGTTTATCCTGGAGTCCTGTACGTTATTCATCTGGCCGAGCATGTTTTGTATATGGTTAATCCAATCCAAATCCTGTGAGGATTGTGGCGGACCGCTGAAGACGGGCATCTCCGAATCAGCACCTTGGTAATCCTGCAACTCAGATTCGGCGGAGGAAGATCCTCTCTGTGTGCCTAAAGAACTGAACAGACTCCGGATACCGTCCTGGGCTTCCGGACTATTCAGCATCTCTGAAATTTGCCGGATTTTGTCATCCATACCCTGGCCCATGGATGCTCAACCTCCCTTTATTTCCTTTTGATTTAAAGTATGCTTTATTCAGAAGACCGTTCGGAAATTATACTTATTCCTTCCGTGGTGGCTCCTGGGAGATCGTTCGGGAATCATACTCATTCGTTCCGTGGTGGCTCCTGGAGACCATTCGGAGTACCTTCCGAGCCGGCCCCTGGAGACCATTCGGAATTCCTTCCGATTGGCTCCTAGCGAAGCATGTTGCGAAGCTTACGGATCACTCGTTCACCATCTCTTCCGAGAACCTGCTGGATTTTAAGGATATCAGATTCCGAAACGCGGCCCTTCAGTTCATTTACACTGATCCCCAGTTCCTGCAGACGGCCTTTGTCATATTCGTCCATCTTCTGCATTATTTCGTTCATATCCACGTTTTGAAGCTTCTTTTTCAAATCAGCCGGGCTTTCATTGTGCAGCATTTCCAGGCCTTTTTCGATCTTTTTTCGTGTAATCTGCCCCTGGATGAAGTTTGAAATATCACTCATTGAATCACCTCTGTCAAATGTTACAGTCTCAGTTTATGCCAGGGGGCTTGTTCTCGTGACAACAATTCTGTAAAATACATACTATACCGGGTGAACCGAAGGAACAGACGGCTGCAGGGTCGTTCCGGGAAACTCTTTCAGTGATGTTTGAAACTGCACCGAAAGGGTAATCAATAATGTACTCGCGACATTAGTGCATAACGCTGATGAAACAGGAAGGTGAAAGCTAATGATTTATGATGCCATCATCATCGGGAAAGGCCCGGCTGGAATATCCGCCGCGCTGTATACCGTTCGCGCCAATATGAAAACCCTTGTTTTCAGCACGGGAAAAAGTGCTCTTGAGAAAGCCGACAAAATAGAAAACTATTATGGTTTTTCACAGCCGATTTCGGGTGAAAAGCTTTTGGAAGAGGGCGAAAAACAGCTGTTAAGAATCGGCGGTGAAATTCGCGACGAGGAAGTGATCGGCATCTCGAAAGAGGATGTCTTTCAGGTCACGACCACAAAAGGCGTGTGGCAGGCCTTGTCGGTGCTGATTGCCACGGGGCAGAAAAACGTGAATATCGGTATCCGCAACCTGAAAAAGTTTGAGGGTAAAGGTGTGAGCTACTGTACAACCTGTGACGGTTTTTTTTACCGAAAGAAGAAGGTAGGCGTACTGGGCTTTAATGATTTCGCCCTGCACGAAGCGAAGGAACTGCTTGCTTTCACAAAGGAGATCACCTTGTTCACAAATGGCAAAACAGCCAGCTTTTCGAAGGAAAACGAAGACACCCTGGGCCAGCTTCAGTTGAATGAAAATGCCATACACTCCTTTGAGGGGGAAGATTTTCTGGAGCGAATCGTATTTGAAGATGGTTCATCGTTCCCGCTGGACGGTATTTTTATCGCTTATGAAAGTGCATCCAGTACCACCTTTGCATTGAAAATGGGCATTCTGATGCAGGATCAGTACATTGTCGCAGACCGGAACCAGCGCACCAACATCGATGGGCTGTATGCCGCAGGGGACTGCACCGGCACGTTCAAGCAGATATCGGTGGCGGTGGGGCAGGGAGCCCTGGCCGGCAAAAACATGATAGAATATATCCGAACACAAAAGCAGTCCTGACGGACTGTTTTTTCACGTTCACTCATTGTCAAAAAAGTGCATGAAGTTCAGTTTATGCTGATCACAATAGGCGATCAGGGCAAAAATCATTTTTTTACCGCCGCCCACTCCGGTATTCAGGAAACGAAAAAGATGCGCCGGATCAATTCCCAGCTGCCTTCCAAAAAGATTATAATTCCCACGGCACTGCTTTTTCATCAGCTCAAGCATTTTTTCACGGTTTATACGGCTTTTCATCTTCAAACCCTCTTAACCTGATCATATCCCAACCAGGTTTCTTTGTAAATGTAAAAATGAAAAGTTCCCACCGAAGTATATTTGTCCGGTGTGGGGCATAGGTATAGGTTAGACAGATCTGAGAGGGGTTTTGGGACATGAGAAAAACAATGATGATAGCCGTTTGTTTCATCCTGATCATTGCTTTAATGGGTTGTCAGAGAACGAGGGACAAAGCATTCAAACAGTTTGAGGAAGATGAAACCCAGCCCGTGTCAAGCATTGTTCTTTCCGAAGAGGATGCGAAGCGCTTGAACGAAAAACTGCCGGTTCACCTGTATTTTTCGGATAAGGATGGGACGAAGCTTGTGGGTGAAATCCGGTATTTAAGCATGGAGGAAGCCATGCAGGGGACGGAAAAAATAGCATCGGCCCTGGTGAAGGAACTTGTGAAGGGGCCCTCCAACACAACGCTGAAAGCCACTGTGCCGGAAGGATCTTCACTGAGATCCCCCGTCAAGGTTGAAGGCCGTACGGCTGTTGTGGATATGACCAAAGAGTTTGTTGACAATCACCCTGGCGGGAAAGAAGCGGAAGAGATGACCATATTCTCCATTGTGAATACGCTGACGGAGCTGAAGGACATTGAAACTGTCAAATTCCAGGTGAACGGGAAAACACAGAAGGAGTTTAAGGGAAGCTTCCGTTTTGATCAGGAATTTCCCAGAAATGAAGCGCTGATTGATCGCAAGCAAAGCTTTTCGGTGATGCCGGAGGAAGACAGCGAGCAGGCCGGGGCAGAGGGGCTCGGCACCGAAGAGAACACTGAAGAAGTAAGCACCGATGAGAATGCTGCTGATGAGATTCTGGAATAGCTGTAAATTATCCCGGCCATGATCAATCCAGTTGAAACCCGTCTTGTGAAGGCGGGTTGTTTCATGTATAATCAGGTTGTTGTTTTTACGCTGTAGGAAGAAGGTCGCAGGAAATGGAAAAAATGAAGGTTGTTGTTCTATTCGGAGGGCAGTCCTCCGAGCATGAAGTCTCCAGGGTTTCGGCACAATCGGTGCTGGAAAATCTGAACCCCGAAAAATATGAAATCTATCGGATCGGCATTACAAAACAAGGAAGATGGCTGCCTTTCAATGGAGAGCTTTCTCATATCGGTTCCGGGCTTTGGGAGCAGGAAGCGTCAAGCGCTTCAGACAATCTCCCCCAAAAAGCGCCTTTATGCGGTGAAACGCTTGCTGATTTTTTAAGTGGGCTTATCGGTGTTGATAAGCTTGATGTGATTTTTCCGGTGCTGCACGGCAGCAACGGTGAAGATGGGACGATACAGGGGCTTTTTGAAATGGCCGGAATCCCCTATGTGGGCTGCGGTGTCCTGTCTTCCGCGGCAGGCATGGATAAGGCGGTCAGCAAGGTCGTTTTCGAACATGCGGGGATTCCCCAGGGGAAATACATCGTCGTGAAGCGTCCGGATATTGCTGAAAGCTTCGCGGAAATCGAGCGCAGGGTTCAAAACGAGTTGGGGTATCCCTGCTTTGTTAAGCCTGCAAATGCCGGTTCCTCGGTAGGCATTTCCAAGGTAAGGGATGCGGCTTCGTTAAGAAAAGCACTGGAGCTGGCCGGCCAATATGACCGCAAGCTTCTGATTGAAGAGTTTATTGACGGAAGAGAAGTGGAATGCGCCGTTTTAGGTTATGATGCCCCTGTGGCTTCGACGATTGGTGAAATCATCCCCTGCAACGAGTTTTACGATTATGACGCCAAATATCTGGACGGCGACTCGCAGATCATCATTCCGGCCGTGTTGGATCAGAGAATCGCCGAAACCGTCAGAAGGTATGCCGTAGCAGCCTTTAAAGCCCTTGACTGTTCAGGTCTGTCACGGGTAGATTTTTTTGTTGAAAAACAAAGCGGAAAGGTATATATTAATGAAATCAATACCATGCCGGGTTTTACCAGCATCAGCATGTATCCGAAGCTGTGGGAGGCAAGCGGTCTGCCCTATGGACAACTGCTGGACCGGCTGCTGGAATTGGCTTTGGAGCGCTTCCATGAAAATCGGAAAACCTATGAGAGGGGTTTATAATGGATAACAGGCCAATTGGCGTATTTGACTCGGGGCTTGGGGGCCTGACCGTCCTGAAGGAAATCAGGAGGCTGCTCCCGGGGGAGAACCTGATCTATTTTGGTGATAACGGCCGCACCCCATATGGTACTAAATCCAGGGAAACCGTTATTAAATATACGCGGCAGATTGTATCCTTTTTGTTATCCCAGGATGTCAAGCTTCTGGTTGTGGCGTGCAACACCATCAGCGCCCTGGCCCTGCCCGAGCTGAAGCCCTTAATCCGCGTTCCCGTGGTTGAAGTGATAGAACCGGGTTCGGTCAGCGCCCTGAAAAAAACCAAAAGGGGAAGAATCGGAATCATTGCCACCCCGGCAACGATCAACAGCGGAGTTTACAGCAAGGCCATTCTTCAAAGAAACCCCGGGGTGAAGGTTTTCGCAAAGGCCTGTCCTTTGTTTGTAAACCTGGTGGAAGAGGGCTGGTGGGATAATGAAATTACCAGAATGGTGGCCGCCGAGTACCTTTCCGAACTGAAGCAGGAAAATATCGATACACTGGTTCTGGGCTGCACGCATTATCCGCTGCTGTCCGAAACCATCCGCAAGGTCATGGGGGATCAGGTGGTTCAGGTGAGTTCGGCGGAAGAACTGGCCCTGGCGCTGAAGGAACTGCTGAAGGCCCAAAACCTGTATGCCGGAACTGCGGAAGCAAATTATCAATATTATACCAGCGACAGTGTGGAAAAGTTCAAGGAACTGGGTAAACTGATTCTTGGAGAGGAAATCGATCCTGTTGAACGGGTGGATCTGGACTGCAGGGTATAAACATAGACAGGGAATGCCGATATCCCATAAGAGAGAACAACGAAAGAGGGAAACATATTGAAAAAGGACGTAATGATAACGGTCGACAGCAAGCAGGAGCATCCGAACGAAGATGCCGAAGTCATGAATTTTATCACTGAGGGAACTTATTATAAACAGGAAAATGCTTATTTTATCACCTATGCTGAAAGCGAAGTGACGGGGCTGGATGGGACAACCACCACTTTGAAGGTTTCTCCGGACTCTGTTACCCTCATCCGTCAGGGAAATGTTTCCAGCCTGATGGTGTTTGAAAAGGGACGCAAGCATACCTCCGGATATAATACCGAGTTCGGAATGATAGAAGTGGGTGTAACGGCCCGCAGCCTCAGTGTGGATATGGATGACAGCGGCGGGCGTTTTGATCTGGAATATGTCATCGAGGTGAATAATCAGGTGACCAGCTTTACAACGCTGAATGTAAGGGTACAGTAAAAAAGCAACGAAGGATGGAATGAACATGTACAGTATTTATGAAAAGATCAGGGAACAGATTGAAAAAGCGCTGCATCAGGCGATCAATGCTGCAATTGCTGAAGGAAAGCTGCCCGGAATGGATCTGCCGGCGGTGGTTCTGGAAAAACCCAGAGAAGAAGCCTTCGGTGATTTTTCTACCAATCTGGCCATGCAGATGTCGAAGCAGGCTAAAAAGGCACCGGTGCAAATCGCAGGAATCCTCCTTGAACATCTGGATACCTCCGGTACGTTTATCACAAAGGTTCAGGTGGCCGGACCGGGCTTTCTGAACTTTTATCTGAACCGCCAGTGGCTGTATGAAACCCTCGCGCTGATCGATGAAAGAAAAGAGCATTACGGCGAGGTGAATGTCGGAAAAGGCGAAAAAGTGATGGTTGAGTTTGTCAGCGCGAACCCGACCGGCCCTTTGCATATGGGAAATGCCCGTGGCGGCGCGCTGGGCGATTGCATCGCGAGCGTGCTGGAAAAGTCGGGTTATCAGGTCACCCGTGAATTCTATATCAACGATGCAGGCAATCAGATAGAGAAGTTCGGTGCTTCGCTGGAAGCCAGGTACCTTCAGCAGATATACGGAGAAAATGAGGTTCCATTCCCGGAGGACGGTTATCAGGGTGAAGATATTACCGACCATGCCAAAGCATATCTGGCTGAACACGGAAATGCTCTGGCTGAAAAGCCCACCGGGGAAAGAAGAAAGGTATTGGTGGACTACGCCCTGCCGAAGAACCTGAAAAAGATCGAGGAGGGGTTGTCCCGGTATGGCATTCATTATGACGTATGGTTCAGGGAAAGCACCCTGTATCATGGCGAAGTGGACGATACCCTGAATCACTTGAAGGAAAACGGATATGTTGTTGAAAAGGACGGCGCTCTTTGGCTGGAAGGAAGCAAAACAGGGCTTGAAAAGGATGAAGTGCTTGTCAGGCAAAACGGCCTGCCCACATACATGGCGGCAGATATAGCCTATCACCGCAATAAATTCATCAAAAGAGGCTTCGACAGGGTAATCAACCTGTGGGGAGCGGATCATCACGGGCATGTAGCCAGAATGAAAGCTGCGATGGAAGCCTGCGGTATATCAAAAGACAGGCTGCAGATTGTACTGTTCCAGTTGGTCCGGCTGTACAGGAACGGAGAAATTGCAAGAATGTCCAAAAGAACGGGCCGGGCGATCACCCTTGGGGATCTGCTGGACGAAGTGGGTGTTGATGCTGCAAGGTTTTTCTTCAACCTGAAAACTTCGGGCAGCCATCTGGATTTTGACATGGATCTGGCGGTGGAACAATCCAATAACAACCCGGTCTTTTATGTCCAGTATGCCCATGCGCGCATCTGCAACATTCTGAAAAAGCTTGCGGAGGAGAACATCGTCCGCATTCCAGTGGAGCAGGTGGACATGAACTTGCTGGTTCAGCCCGAAGAGATCGCTTTAATGAAAAGGCTGGCGCAATATCCCGAAGAAATGGCGTTGTCGGCACAGACCCTTGAACCGAGCAGGCTGACTCGTTTTGTCATGGATGTGGCGTCGGATTTCCACAGCTTCTACAATGCCTGCCGCGTAAAGGGAGAGGAAGAATCGCTGCTTCAGGCCAGGCTTTTGCTGGTCAGCTGCACGTTGACGGTCATCCGGAATGTGCTTGACCTGATTCGCATACAGGCACCCGAAAAAATGTAACAAATATACTGGAGGAGATTAGAATGACTTTATTTCAACAATGGCAAACCAGGATGGAAGAGAACCAGAAAACCAGCACATACCAGGATTACTTCCGCCTGTATCTTGCCCAGGAAACCGAGGTTTACCGCGAGATCCTGGACGGGGAACAGAAGAGAATCAACGGTGTGCTGAAGGAGCTGGCCGATCATTATCATATGGAGCCCATCACCTTTGTCGGTTTCCTGGATGGTATCAATACAAGCCTGACCCAGGAAGTTGCCCTTGAAGAACTGACCGAGAAGAGTATGATCGATGTGACCATTGATTATGAGAAACTGTACTACAACATGCTGAAAGCAAAAGCCGACTGGCTGTATGATCTGCCGCAGTGGGAGAGTATTCTTTCCGGGGACAAAAAGAAGGAAATCCGCCTGAAGCTGCATGAAGACAGCCATGTCACCGTGAACAAAACGGGCCGGAATGATCCCTGCCCCTGCGGAAGCGGGAAAAAATACAAGAAATGCTGTGGGAAATAGGTCGGCCATTCGGTGAACAAACAGATTTTGATCGGAGAGAAGGTGTATAGCATCTTCTCTTTTATTATGTTTCATAACATAGTTCGCGCAGCGAATGCCGAGAAATTCTTTTTTGTCTTATACTTATGGAAATCACAGACAATTCCGCAGAAAAGCCGTAATGAAAAGGTGGGAAAACCTCCGCAGAATGATGCGTGTGCCTTCCAGTATTTTCTTGTGTTGGTGTCCTGTGTGATGTATAATGATACGGAAATTGATGTGAAAGGATTCGAAAGAATATGCTTCAGGTAAAAAATCTGACCAAACGGTATGAAAAGGTTTTAGCAGTTGACAATATCAGCTTCGAAGTAAACGAGGGAGAGATCGGGGTGCTGCTCGGGCCCAATGGAGCGGGGAAAAGCACCACCATCAAGTCTATCGCAGGGCTGCTGCGGTTTGATGGGGCGATTTTAATCGATGGCAATTCCAATAAAACCACCCAGGCGAAAAAGGTATTCGGTTATGTGCCTGAAAGCGCTGCGGTTTACGACTATTTAACGGTATGGGAGCATATGGAGTTTATTGCCCGCGCCTACCGGCTGAACGAAGGCTGGCAGGAACAGGCCGAGCATTTGCTGAACCGCTTCGACCTGGCAGATAAGAAAGACAAGGTCGGGAAAGAACTGTCCAAGGGAATGCAGCAGAAGATCAGTATCTGCTGTGCGCTGCTGATAAACCCGAGGATGGTCATGTTCGACGAGCCCATGGTGGGGCTGGATCCGAAAGCGATTAAGGAACTGAAAAACGTATTTGTGGATCTGAAAAATGCAGGCTGCACCATACTGATCAGTACCCATATCATCGACAGTATTGAAGAGGTTTGGGACAGAGTTCTGATCATGAACAAGGGCAAGGTGGTCTTATCCAGGACGCGCAAAGAGGTTGAAAACAATGCCGAGTCACTGGAGAAGATCTTCTTTGAAGTCACGGAAGGAGTGGCTGGTGCATGAGCGCGCTGTTGTATATCATCCGTAAACAACTGAAAAACATCATCCGCGGGCTGGCCCACAAACCGCTGGCGCTGATTGGATACATCCTGATTGGGATGCTGATGGTGGGCTCCCTCGTGGTTGTTCTCATCATGCCCTCCGGGTCGGTGCGGCACGGGGATAATGCGTTGTTCAGCGCCATCTTCACGGGGTTGATCATCATCGCGCTGTATTTCAGCCTGAAGCAGGGCATTGAAAAGGGGAGCTCCTATTTCCGGTTTTCCGATGTGAATCTGGTTTTCACCGCGCCATTTCGTCCGAGCAAGGTTCTTTTATACGGCTTTATCAAGCATATGGGAACATCCCTGCTGATTGTGCTTTTCACCATTTTTCAGGTTCCCAATGTCAAGAACAATTTCATGCTCCACAGCTACGGTATCTGGGTGATTCTTCTTTCGGTGCTGTTTTACTCCCTGCTGTATCCTATCGTAGGGATGATTCTATACACCTTTTCTTCAGGCGGCAGTAAAAAGCGTAATTTGACCAAGCGAGCGCTGGATGCGCTGATTGTGGTGTTTGTTGCGGGCCTGGTCGCAACGGTGATGCAAAAGCAATCCCTGCTGGAAGGTGCCGTTGCGTACCTGAACAGTGATGTTTTTACATGGATGCCGCTGGTTGGGCAGCTAAGAACGATTGCATCGGCTGCAGTCTATGGTATTGGGCCTTCTTTCTGGCTGAGTGTGGGTATATTAACCGTCGTTATAATTACCTTCGTTACTGTCCTGTATAAAAGCGATGTGGACTACTATGAAGATGTTCTTGGCGCCACCGAACAGATGGAGCAGCGTATCGCAGCCAAACGGCAGGGCAGGGATGCCAGCCTGACGCAAAGGAAAGCACGTAAGGTGAAAGGTGGATTTACCGGCAGCGGAGCAAGAGTTATTTTTGAAAAAAGCATGTTGGAATATCGCAAAACCAGCTATTTTATGTTTTTTGACAAATCCAGCCTGATCATCGTTCTGGCAGGAATCGCGTTCAAGTTTTTAATGCCCGAAAGCCAGACGTCGATCTTTTTCACGCTGTTCTTCAGCGCGTATATGCTTTTTTTCTTCACAGTTCAGGGGAAATGGCCTGCAGAGCTGGATAAGCCTTATGTTTTCCTCATTCCTGAAACGACCGGCAAAAAGCTTTTATATACAACCTTGCCCGAAAACATCAAAAACCTTCTCGATGGCATTTTACTGTTCACCCTCTCTTACTTTATTCTGAATATCAGCCTGCCGGTTGCCGTTGCGTGCGTTGTTTGCTATACATTGTACGGGGCTGTTTATATTTATGCCGACATCGTATCCCGCAGGTTATTTGGAGGCGTACACAGCAAGGTGATGCAGATCTTCATCAAGCTTTTTGTCTCTGTTTTTGTGATTATGCCGGGAATTGTCTTAATGATTATTACTGCAGTTTTGTTTAAGAACGATTTCATATCGGTGCTGGCCATTGCAGCATGGAATTTGATTGCCGTGTCCGGGTTGTTCCTCGCAGCCCGGGGTATATTTAAGAATTTTGAAGTTGCAGCCTGATCATCCGGTCTCCGTTTCAGTAGCGGGTTCAATCCCCCATTGATAAGCCGGGTAAGCGTTTTGGTGCAATTGCTCATTGAATTGGAAAAAAGCGGTCACCCCCGCTTTTTTTGTTTGCGATTAGAGTTGTATTAGAGTTTCATTAAGTGCCTTGTGGGACATGGCCCCTTTGTGATACAAAGAATATAGTTATTAATGGAACAGCAAACTGGACGATATAACCAGGCTGATTGAACAGGGGGATTATCCAATGAATGAAAAAGGAAAAAACATTTTACCGATGATAGGCTTTATTCTGATAGTAGCCGTATTAATGGGAGGCTTCGCCATGGCAAAGGGCTTTGGAAAAGACGGCGTGTTTCAAAGAAATAAAGTAAGCAACAACAGTAAAACCAGAGGCAGCACCCTCAGCGGTTATACGATTGATGACACCGGCAAAGCTACTGTAAGCGGTATGGACAAAATAGCCATTTCAGCGGTCAGCTCCGAGGTTAATATCGAAGCCCACAATTCCAACGAGGTTGAAGCACATTTCCATGGGAAGATTACTACCTTGAACAAAGATGCACTGCCCTATCTTGAAGTTTTAAAAGAAGGAAAAACAATCATTGTCAGAATTGTTTACCCCATCAGTACGAATGTCTCGATCTCCGGTGGAACCTGGCTGGATGTGAAGGTTCCGGCAAATTGGGAAGATGATCTTGAGATCGTCACCGTTTCCGGAACCATCAGCGCACCGGAGCTGAAAGGCCGGGATATTGAGCTGAATACCACTTCCGGTGAAATCAAGGTGAAAAACATCATCGGAGATCAGGTGCAGATGCACTCGACATCGGGCTCTTTCAATATTGGAAAGCTGATCGCCGAAGATAGTTTCGAGAAGGGTTCGGTGTCCGGGAGCTTCGAGGCCGACAGCATTGAAGCCGCAGAGGTGAAGCTTGGATCAACCTCCGGCTCCACCACCATCCGGAATGCGGTCACTGAAAAGGTTACATCCACCAGCATCTCGGGATCGGTTCAGATGAACCTCCAGGAGGGGAGTGCAGAATTGTCCACCACTTCCGGAGATTTAACCGTATCCTTTGAAAAGGGCTTTGACACATTCAAGGTAAACAGCGTATCCGGCTCGGTAAAGCTTCAGCTTCCGGGGAATTCCGGGTTCAAGGTGGATTTGAATACTGTTTCCGGTGACATCAACTGTGGAGATTTTTCAATGAAAATCCTTTCATCGGGAAAGAATCATCTGGAAGCCGAGACCGGCGACGGTGACGGCAGCGTTGAGGTTCATACCACTTCGGGGGACATCAGAATTCAAAAACGCTAAAGGCTCTGCAGGAATTTCCTGAAGCCTGATCCGCATAATGTTTAACATGCAAAATGCCGGCCATTCTCAGGTGTAACTGCTTGAAATGGCTGGTTTTTACTTTCTGAAAGCCGTACCGGATAACCGTCTCCCTTTCGGGCAAGTGCTAAAAAAGCGTTAAAGTTCCGAATAAATGCAAACAAAATTTGGAGTATTTTCGATATAATATGACCTAAAATGGGGTAGTTTTGCAAGTGTTGTCACAGGAACGCTCTCCCGGATAGGACAACCCCGGCATGAGAACGCATCTCAAGCTCCAACCCGCGTGACAGGCCTCTCGGAAGGTTATCCTGCGCTATCTGCAACCAGTAATGCTCCCCAGGTTTCAACCGGCGCAAACCAATAGCCCGGCTGGAGAAACCGGATAAAATACGATAAAATGATAAAAATAGATCAGAAATGTCTTTAAGGAGGTTTTCACTCATGCAACTTCGAGAAAACGCCGCTTACGCCATGGTCGTTCCGACCAGTATGGGCATCCGCATTACACCGACAAACTCACAGCCCGTTCACTCAAGTGATCTGTTCATGCTGCATGTCACCAGCGCTGAAACCAATGTTGCCAGCATCTCATCCTATCTTGGCCTTCGTGTGAAAGTACTTACAACCTTTGTTAAGGACAGCCCTATCGCGCGGCTGATTAAGGACAATCTGGCCGGCCGTCATATGGAGTATGAGGGGAAGGAAGTTCCTCAGGGCGGTCCGTGGGGTTACCGTCACCAGTTCAACATCGCCGATGCAGGTTACGGTGCCAGAGGGCCCCGCGTTCACAATGACCGTGCCGGTGAAGTGGGACGCACGCTGAATGCAAAGGATTTTGATCTGGAAAAGCTGTTTGCCCGGGACGGGGTTCAGATTCTGCACCTGTCCGGCCTGATTGCGGCGCTTTCACCCGAAACCGGCAGCTTCTGCCTGGAACTGGCCAGAGCGGCCAAACAGCATGGCACGAGAATTTCCTTTGATATGAACTATCGTGCATCGTTCTGGAAGAACCGTGAAAAGGAACTTCGTGATATTTTTACCGAAATCGCCAGCGTATCCGATATTCTGATCGGCAATGAAGAGGATTTTCAGCTCAGCCTGGGCATTGAAGGCCCCGAGGCCGGCGGAAAGGAATTGGCCGGAAAAATCGACAGCTTTAAAGGCATGATCGCCCGCGTGAAGGCAGCATTCCCGAATGCGTCGGTTTTCGCCACAACACTGCGTGAAGTGATCAGCACCAACATGCACAGATGGGGTGCCATCCTGCTGGAAGGTGACAACTGGTATGTTGCCGATCCC
>JAEZBW010000150.1 GCA_023426765.1 Bacillota bacterium | reverse complement strand
TCGAGGCCTACCTGCGCAACTTCACCGTGCAGGCGCGCCATTTGACCTGGCTGGGCGTGGCTTTCCTGGCGGTCACCGCCTTCACCATGCTGGTGACCATCGAGAAGGCCTTCAATGCCATCTGGCGCGTACGCCAGCCGCGCCGGGGCGTGACTCGCTTCCTGCTGTACTGGGCGATCCTCAGCCTTGGGCCGCTGTTGCTGGGGACGGGGTTTGCCGTCTCCACGTACGTCACTTCGCTGTCGCTACTCTCCGGCCCCCATGCACTGCCGGGGGCAGCGATGCTGCTGAAGTTCATGCCGCTGCTGGCCAGCGTGGCGGCCTTCACCCTGATCTATGCGGCGGTGCCCAATGCGCGGGTGCCGGTGCTGCACGCGCTGGCTGGCGGGGTTTTCACCGCGATCCTGTTCGAGGCGGCCAAGTCGCTGTTCGGCTTCTATGTGAGCTTCTTCCCTGGCTACAAGCTGATCTACGGCGCCTTCGCCACGGTGCCGCTGTTCCTGCTGTGGATCTGGTTGTCGTGGCTGATCGTGCTGTTCGGCGCAGAGCTGGTCTGCAACCTGTCATCGACCCGCCTGTGGCGACGCCGGGCGATGCCGCGGCTGCTGGTGATCCTTGGTGTGCTGCGGGTGTTCTTCGACCGTCAGCGGCACGGCCTGCCGACGCGTCTGGCGCATCTGCACCGGGCCGGCTGGCTGCTGCCGGAAGATGAGTGGGAGGAGGTGCTGGATTTCCTCGAGGGCGAGCAACTGGTCTGCCGCGCCGGCTCGACCACTGCCGCCTGGGTGCTGTGCCGTGATCTGGGCAGCTACAGCCTGCATCACCTGCTCAATCGCAGTCCCTGGCCGCTGCCGTGCCTGGAGGCTTTGCCGACGGAGCTGGATGAGCCCTGGTACCCCGAATTGCGGGAAGCGCTGGCGCGCTATCAGGCGGATCGTCAGGAGCTTTTTGGTGACAGCCTGGCGAAATGGTTGAAGCCGTCACATTCCGAGTGACGCAAAACGTCAGTTTGCGGCGAATCTGATTCTGTCGCGGTTTTGTATCACTTCAGAAATGCGCCAATTCTGGCTATTTCAGAATTGGCACAGTTCTGGCTTTGGAGGTTGCAGGACACAGGAGTCCTTTAGAAGTTCCTCCAAGGCCATCGAATCCATGAAAAAAGACCAGAACAACGTAGTGCACCTGCATCAGCGCGATCTGACGAGCGCCTTGGAGCGGTTGAATAGAATCACTGGTCTGCAGTTCAGCAGCTGGCCTGAATCGCTCTTGCCGTCCGTCCCGCAGGAAACCGCCGAGCCTGTGGCGGCCGAGCCGTCGGACGACACCCTGGTGCGTCAGCTGGGCTGATCAATCAGAGGCTGGTGGCCACCGGGCGCGCAGCGCCTGCCTGCTGTTCCACCGCCTGCATGAAGACTTCTTCGGCAATCACCCGCGACAGGGGAATGGCCGCGCGCAGCTTGATCTGCGCATCCTCGATCCGTTGGGAAAACAACAGGCGCGCGATGCCCGAGAGCAGGATGCGGCTCTGCTTGTTGACCGTTCCATGGTCGATCACCACTTCCCGGCTGCGCTCGCCATCGCGGTAGTTGAGCAGCAGCGTCACCGGCAGGTCCGCTACGCCGGGCAGGTGCAGCCAGACTGCGATATTGAAGTCGGCCAGCCGTCCTCCATTGGCCGCATTGGCCGGCCGTGCGCTGGCGACAACATGGCTGGGAACCTTGCTGACAAGCTGGTCTGTAGGCTGCATCTGGCTGTCCTGTCGCTGAAGGGATGGCGTGCGTGGCGCCAGCCGCGTTCTGAAGGCCGCCATTGTACCGGCGAGCGAGAGTCGTCCCGGGTGTCGGAACGAACGTTCGAATTATAGGGAGGCATGCGTCTGGCATATCGGGCCTACTGCCGATCTTGCCTGTGACATCTCTCCCAAATTCGACAATCAGGCCAGGCGAAGCGGGTGTCGGGCTACCAGTGGCGTGCTGAGGTTGGCAATGGGCAGCGGCAGGATGGTCTGGTTGTCGAAGCTGGCCAGCTGCAGCCAGAGATTCTCGCCTTCGACGAACTGCCCCTGGGACACCCAGAGCCCGTGGTACCAGCCGTTTCCCGGTTCCGGTGTGCTCTGCAGGACGCCAGGGTGACGCTGCGCGTCAGGCGCGCGGCGGAGCCAGACCGGGCGGGGAAGCCCTTTCAGATAGCGCAGCCCGAGGTGCAGCCCGTCGCTGTTGAGGTGACGCCAGCGCACCACCGCGAGGGTAGGGGTGCCGCCATTGCCGGGGATCAGCAGCAATTGGCCAACGGGCAGTTGCCCAGCCAGTTGACCGGGGCAGAGGATGCGCGCGCCGCCGGCGCTGGCATCCATCAAGGCTGCTTCCCGGCTGGGGCTGGTGGAGCTGTCCAGCAAATGCTGCTGGATGGCGGGAAGCCCGACCACCACGCGGCAGGTGCCGCTCTGTTCTGCGCGTTCGTGGCGGCGCGCCTGGTGCCCGAGCCAATGGTGGCGGACGCGCTCCAGCAGCGCCCCCTGATCCAGGCGGCGCAGCGGAGCAGGGTCATGCAGGGCGATCAGCAGCGCGCCCAACTCCAGGCGGCGCAACTGTTCGGTCGGGGCATCGGCGGCGTGCTCAGCGGCGAGGCAGGGTTGGTCCGACCCTAAGTCGACGACGAAGCCTTCCTGTTCCTCATCGTCCCAGGGTAACAACCGCCCTAGCGCGGCCAGTGGCGCCAGCGCGCTGAACAGTTGCGGCGCTTCCCCTTCGGTCAGGTGGAATGGGTTGCTCAGGGCCAGCAGCAGTATCTGCTGGTACAGCCCGCGCAAGGTACCGGCCGGAACCGGATCGAAAGCGGCTGCCACCGGCTCGTCCAGGCACTCCTGGTGCTCGCCGATCCAGTACAGCAGGTGACTGTCGCGCCACAGGCTGCCCGGCGGTTGCTGGTATTGCTGGTAATGACGCAGCAGAGCCTGGGCAAGGAAATGCTGGGCCATGTACAGGCACCAGGCCATGTGCGGCCGCGACGGTTTGCGGCCGTGCAGGATCTGCAGCAACAGGCGCTTGAAGCCGGCCGCCAGTTCGCTGCAGAAGTGCACGAAGAGTGCCGGCGGCGTCTTTTCCTGGCGGATCAGCCGTTCGTAATGCCGGTATTCTTCGCTGAGGCTTTGCAGGGCGCGTTGCCTTTCCAGTAAGGTCAGCGCGCATCGGTTGAGGCGGAACAGCGTGCCCAGGGCCTTCTGCAAACCTTCCTGCAGGGGCTGCTGCCGCGATTCCTGGAGCCTGACCGCCAGGTTGCTCATTGCCTCGGCATCTTCTTCGAGGATGTCCGGCACCTCCAGGCGCAGGGCATCGAGCATCATGACCACCCCGCATACACGAGGATTGAAGGCATGGGAGTGCGGCTCCGTATTGTGATGGGCTTGATGGCCGGCCTGATCCTGGCCGGCTGCTCGGCGGACTATGGCACCGATCAGCATGGACAGAAAGTACCCGCTGCGAGTGTAGATGGCCAGTGGCTAGTTATTAATTACTGGGCCGAATGGTGCGCGCCTTGCCGCAAGGAAATTCCTGAGCTGAATAATCTGGCTGAACAGGGTACGGCAAACGGCTTCCGGGTGCTGGGGGTGAACTTCGACGGGCTGCGTGACGCGGACCTGGCGAAGGCTTCCCAGGCCCTGGGCGTGCAGTACACCGTGCTGGCCGACGATCCCGCGCCGCGCTACAGCCTGCCGCGCAGCGAAGCGCTGCCTGTAACCTACATCGTCGACCCTGAGGGCAAGATGCGTGAGCAGTTGCTCGGCGAACAGACCGCCGCCGGCCTGCGGGCGCGCCTGAGCGCATTGCGCGAGGAGAAACAGTAGAGATGGCCAGAATCTGTCTGCACGGCTACATCAGCGGCAAGGTGCAGGGCGTCTATTATCGCCAGAGCACCCAGGAACAGGCCGAGCGCCTGGAGGTCGACGGCTGGCTGCGCAACCTCGAAGACGGGCGTGTGGAGCTGTTGATCGAGGGAGAGGAGGGGGCGGTGCGCGAACTGGAGAAGTGGCTGGCGCGCGGCCCGGTAAAGGCCAAGGTGGCGGCGGTGGAGTTGCAGCCGATGACACCCCAGGGCATCACCGGCTTCATCGTTCGCCGCTAGGCGTCAGTTGCTGACGCCGGGGTCTGCCGCCAGGCGACCGGCGTCGGTCATCAGGCTGTGGAGGAACTCCTTCTGCAGCTCCGGATCGTTGCGGGTCAGCTCGATCAGGCTCTGTTCCAGTTCGCTGGCTTCCTCTTCCAGGCCCAGGTCAGACAGACGTTTTACCCGGTGTACCCAATGGTGCACGTCGTCGCCTTCCAGGTCGTCATAGATCAGCGCGTGGGCTTCCTGCAGCTTGCCGCGCAGGGAGCGGCTCACCAGCAGGCTGGCGTCGGCGCGGGTGTCGTCCGAAGGGTCCTGGACGCTGAACTGCAGGCGGCCGATGCGGCTGACTTCGTCGTCGCTGAAGGGGCCTTCCAGCAGGTTCAGGCGCAGCACGCCGTGGCGGTCGGTGAGCAGCTCCTGGGAGTTCTTGCCAGCGGTGACGGTCACCGGGCGCTCCGACCAGGGCAGGCTGGAGTACTCGGTGCGCTTGTCTCGCTGCTGCTCGTCGATCGACGCCAGGTTCTGCTC
>JAEZBW010000019.1 GCA_023426765.1 Bacillota bacterium | reverse complement strand
CACAAGTTCATGGCCGTGGCCGAGGCGACGCAGACCGGCTGGCTGGTGTGCATGACCGCCTCGGAATCGGAAATGGCCGCCCTGGCCTCGGGGCAGCGAAACGTGCTGCTGGTCATCGGCGCGGCCGTGCTGGCGCTTGTCGCCGCGCTCATCATCATTTTCAACAAGGTGGTGGTGCTCTCCCCCCTGGCCGCCATCGCCGCCTACGCCGCCGCCGTGGCCGACGGCGACCTCAAGGCCGCCCTTCACGGCCGCTTCCGCTTCGAGCTGGCCGGCCTGGCCCACAACATGGAACGCATGGTGGCCGAGCTCAAAAACAAGCTCGGCTTCGCCCAAGGCGTCATGGAAGGCATCCCCACCCCCTGCGGCATCGTCGGCCCGGACCGCGACATGCTCTGGGCCAACAAGCAAATCTGCGATCTGTTGGAAAAAAGCGCTCCGCCTGAAACCTATGTTGGCCAGAAGTCCGGCCAGTTCTATCTGAACGACGCGTCCAAGGAGACCTGTTCCGACCGAGCCCTGGCTGAACGCCGGGCCATCACCGCCCACAACGAGTTTACCGCCCCTTCGGGCAAGGTCCTTCGCATCGACGTCATCACCACGCCCTTTTACGACATGGACGGCAAGCTCCTCGGGTCCATCTCGTTTTGGAGCGACCAGACCGAACGCTACCTCCAGCAGGAGCGCATCGCTGCCCAGAACACGCTCATGGCCGACACCGCCGACGCGGCCTCCAACACCGCCGACCGCATGGCCTCGGCCGCCGAGGAACTCTCGGCCCAGATCGAACAGGCCAACCAGGGCGCGCAGGAGCAGAACAACCGCGTCCAGGAGACCGTCACCGCCGTGGAGCAGATGAACGCCACCATCCTGGAAGTGGCCCGAAACGCCGGCGAGACCGCCGGCAACGCCGCCGCCGCCCGGGACAAGGCCCGGGAAGGGGCCACCCTGGTGGTGGACGTCGTGGCCGCCGTGGACAAGGTGCGACTGGCCGCCGACAAGCTCAAGACCAACATGCACGGCCTTGGCGAGCAGGCCCAAGGCATCGGCGCGGTGCTCGGCGTCATCTCCGACATCGCCGACCAGACCAACCTGCTGGCCCTGAACGCCGCCATCGAAGCGGCCCGGGCCGGCGAGGCCGGACGCGGTTTCGCGGTCGTGGCCGACGAAGTGCGCAAGCTTGCGGAAAAGACCATGCACGCCACCAAGGAAGTGGGCCAGGCCATAAGCGGCATCCAGCGCGGCACGGCCGACACTGTGACCATGGTGGAGCAGGCCGCCACGGCTGTGGAGCAGGCCACGGCCTTGGCCAAGCGTTCCGGCGACGCCCTGGGCGAAATCGTCGCGGTGGTGGAAACCGCCGGCGACCAGGTGCGAGCCATCGCCACGGCGGCCGAAGAGCAATCGGCCACCTCCGAGGAGATCAACCGGGCCGTGGAGGCCATCAGCCGCATCGCCTCGGAAACCGCCGAGGCCATGGGCCAGTCCGCCCAGGCCGTCACCGGACTGGCTGCCCAGGCCCACGAGCTCAACACCCTGGTGGCCGACATCAAGGGCGGCAGCGACCAGGCCGCGCTGACGGCCTAGCACGGCCCGCGGGGCACGACTCGTCCAAACCGAGACGACGCCCGTCGCGACAAGCCGCAACCGCATAAGACTCGTGAATCGTCCGGCGGCCGCACCCCAGGTCGGCGCGACCGCCGGACGTCGACACCCCCAGGTCAAGGAGGCTCCAACCAGACCATGCGCTGGCCAATCTCTCGAAAAGCCGGCCGCAAGTCTCAACTCGTACCTCTCGCTCGCTCCGTTCGGGCCTCCGCAAGCGGCATGGAAGCCGCCCCAATCCCGGCCAGCGGACTTCACCGGGCAAACCGGATATTATCACGTTTTGCCGTTGCGCTTTTTGACGCCGTTCCGTAATAATTCCCGCCAACAGCGTCTCAGGGCGTTTCTTGGCCATTTGCCGCCGCCGGGTCTTCCGGTCGCCCGTGGGACCGATCCCCGGGAGGGCTCATGGCCAAGGGCAGCGTCAACACCGTGCTCACCCTGCTCGTCGCCGTCTGCGTCACCGTCGCCATCGTCGTGCTGGTGCTCTACGTCTCACGCACCTCGTTTCGCATGGCCTCGGATCTGCAAGAAACGGCCTTAAGCCAGCTGGCCTCCTCCACCAGCCGCACCCTTGATCTCTATCTTGAAGACGCCGCCGACGTGGCCCGGGCTCTGGCCACCCAGGACGCCGTGGTGGCCGGCCTGTCCGGCGACGCCAAGCGGTCCCAGGAACGCTTCCGCAACTACATCGAAAGCTACAAGCACTACTGGGCCATCTTTTCCTTCGACCTCAAAGGCAAGATCGTTTCCGGCTTCAACGCCAACATGCAGGACATGGCCGGCGGCGACCGTTCCGATCGCGACTATGTGCAGGCCGTGCTTGGCGGCAAGGACACCTTCTTCACCGACCAGGTCATGAGCGCCAAGACCGGCGACATCCTCATCTTCGTGGTGGCCAAGGCCGTGCGCGGCCCGGACGGCAAGCTGCTCGGCGGCGTGGCCGTATGCCCCAAATGGAACGTCTTCACCAAGAACTTCATCGATCCCTTGCGGTTTGGCGCACGTGGCTATGGCCTCATGCTCGACGGCAAGGGCAACGTCATCGCCCACGCCACCGACAAGGACATGCTGCTCAAAAACATGTCTGGCGAGGATTTTGCCAGACAGGCCCTGGCGGCCAAGAGCAAGGAAGGCGTGGCGGCCTACGAATGGCAGGGTGAACGCAAGGTCATGGCCTTCGCGCCGGTGTCCCTCACCGGTTGGGTCGTGTGCATGACCGCCTACGAATCCGAGATGACGGCCACGGCCGCGGCCCAGCGCAACCTGCTCCTCGTCATCGGGGCCTGCTGCCTCGTCGCCGCCGTGGCCGGCATCATCCTGGCCAACCGGGCCGTGGTGCTGCGCCCGCTGACGCGGGTGGCCGCCTATGCCCGGGAAGTCACGGCCGGCGACCTCGGAGCAACACTCGTCGGCCGCTTCCGCTTCGAACTGGCCGACCTGGCGGCCAGCGTCAGCGCCATGGTGGCTGACCTCAAAAACAAGCTCGGCTTCTCCCAGGGCGTTCTCGACGGCATCCCCACGCCCTGCGCCATCGCCGGCCCCGACGGCCGCATCCTGTGGATCAACCGGCAGGTCATCGACCTGCTTGATCTCAACGCCACGCCCGAATCGGCCAAGGGGCAAATGACCGGCCAGCTCTTCTACGGCGACCCCGACCGCGACACGCTGTCCCAACGCACCCTCCGCGAGGGACGCGGGCTTTCCGCCGACATGGACTTCACCACCCGGCGCGGGCGTGTCCTACACCTGCATGTGGACACCACGCTCTTTTACGACATGGACCGCAACCTGCTCGGCTGCATCGTTTTCTGGAACGACATGACCGGCATTGTGAGCCAGAAAAACCGCATCGAGGAGCAAAACACGCTGATTTCCAGTCTGGCCGCCAAGGCCTCCCAGGTGGCCGACCGCATGGCGGCCGCCGCCGACGAACTGGCCCGCAGCATTGAGGAGGCGAGTCTTGGAGCGCGGGAACAAAGCCACCGCGTCCAGGAAACCGCCTCGGCCGTGGCCGAGCTTTCCGCCACCATCATGGACGTGGCCAGAAACGCCGGCGACACCGCCAGCCTGGCCGAAAAGGCCCGGGACACCG
>JAEZBW010000009.1 GCA_023426765.1 Bacillota bacterium | reverse complement strand
CTTTATCTGTCCTTTAGTTTTCTTTGTATGATTCTTGCGATAATTCTGGCATGCAGCCTTCTTTTTTCTCTGCGGATTGACAGGCACCCTTGCCTGAAAAGCCCTGTAAGTTCAAAAGAAAAAAGCTTTCCCGGCATGCTTGTGTTTTCGGTTTGTATTTTCATGTTTGTGATCAATCTGAATGCCGGTATTATGTTCCAGACGGTGTATCCCTATTTCCGACAATTTGAAAGAGTGTCTGACCTTTATACCATGGTTCCTTACATCGCAATGCTGTTTGCCTGCTTCTATTTAACGGACAGGATTTCTAAAACCTTTCCGTTATACCTTGGGACCGTCCTTCTGGGGATTTCCTATTTATCCTTCAGCGCTTTTGGGGCGGCATACTACAGCTTTTTTATCGTAGAGACCTTTGCCCAGGCAGGGTGGGCGCTGATTGACCTTTTCCTCTGGACCATGCTGGGAGAGATCGCCGCTTATTATGGAAGCCCCTTAAAAATTTCCGGTTATGGGCTTATGTCAAACTTATTATCTGTTTTCGTGGGCGGAGTGATCGGCCTGCGGCTTTTTCGGGCCTATGCAGAACCGCATTTTTCAACAGGCTTACTTGCGGTATTCATTGTACTGGTTACGGTTTTGCTTCTGCCTTTTTTAGCGCAGAACATTAAAAAGTTTACGGCTGAATCACAGCAGATGACCCATTCCAGGATGACATCCCCCTCTGAAACCTCCATGCTGGTGAGCCTGCCCGGATTTGAACTGCTTACGGCCAGGGAAGCGGAAATAGCCGCACTTTTGTCGGATGGCATGAAAAACAAAGAAATTGCGATACAGCTGTCTATCAGTGAAAATACCTTAAAAATTCACGCGCGGCGCATTTACACCAAGCTTGGTGTTTCAGACAAGAAGGAGCTGCTTCAAAGAATGGTCCGGCAAAGCATGGGTAATTCATGAAGCAAATGAAAAAAAACAGTTTTTTTGCCGAACCAGGACGAAGATAACCCTTAGGGGTTATTTTCTTTGTGCAGGGCATGTTTTACAATAAGGGTATGGTACGACTTTATCCTGACAGGAAAATGGAAATGGTTTCGCATCGTAAGAATCATCAAACAATCAGAAGGGAGACAGTCATGAAAAAAAAGATGATCAGCAGCCTGATAATCCTTTGTCTGCTTTTCACAGTTCCAGGCATCTCCGGTTTGGCTGCAGATGCAGGTTCAACCCCAAGCAGCTGGGCAGTTGCTGAAATTGAAAAAGCAAAGGAATATGGGTTGGTTACGACCAAGGTGCTGGGTAATTACCTGCAAAGCATTACCCGGGAGGAATTCTGCGAGCTTGCGGTGAAGCTGTATGAGGCATTGTCGGGCAATGCAGCACCATTACCTGCCTCAAACCGGTTTACCGATACAAGTAACCCGGAAATATTGAAAGCAAACGCACTGGGAATTGTGAACGGGGTGAATGCAGAACAAACCCTGTTTGATCCGAAATCCAATGTTAACCGGGAGCAGATCGCGGTAATGTTTTACAGAACCCTGCAGGCTGTGGATCCTTCCATTGTGAAGACCAGCCATTTCATCAACTTCCGGGATGCCGGCCTGATTTCATCCTGGGCCCAGGATGCTGTTTGCTTCATGGCCGGGAATGACATTATCACAGGCATCGGAAACAATATGCTTTCACCTCAGGGGCCTGCCACAAGGGAGCAGGGAATTGCCCTGGTGAAAAGAACCTATGAGAAGTTCCGCAACCCCTCGGAGCCCCCCCCGGTGCTGTACATACCCCCGGTGATTCAGGAACCGGAAGTGGTGCAGGCGTCAACACAAAGCGGATACGAAATCTACCAGGAAATCAACCCGGAAAAGGGCACCACAACGGTGGTTGCAGACAGCATATCGGTGACGGTGCCTGCCATTAACCTTTCGGAAAGCAAAATCCTTTCGGTGAAAGAGGCGGTTGATGTAAAGCCTGCCGAAGGGCTGAACCTTATAAAGGCTTATGACATCCAACTGGGGGATCAGCGTGAATTCCGCTCCCCGTTGGAAATAGAAATCCCGGTGCCTGAATCCAGGGTGTATGGAGCGTTTTATTATAACCCGGTAACCGGCAACTGGGAAGAGGTGCCCTTTACCATGGGCCGCCGCAGAAGTATCATCATCAAAACCAACCACTTGTCCCGGTTTGGTGTTGCGGAAGCGAAAAACAACGATTACACCGACCCCATGAGAAAAGTGGTATACTACTATCCCGATTTTTACCGTCTGGATGCTGTAGACCCTTCCTCCATCAGCAAAATGAGCCCGGCTGAAATGGAAGCCCTGGCTTTGAACAAGGGCTGGGATGCCGCCAAGCAGTGGTTTGATCTTCTTGCGGTTGGTTCTGAGATTGCGGACGGAACGCTGCCGGGGTTTGAAAATTTGAACAGGGTCATCGGAAAAATGGGAAATGCTGCAAACGTGGTTCAGCTGTTCCTGGATATACATAGCGGAAAACATGTGAATGCTGCTGCCGG
>JAEZBW010000748.1 GCA_023426765.1 Bacillota bacterium | reverse complement strand
GCATTGTAAAATCCATGTAAAATGAATGCCGGCGAAATTTGCAACTCAAATACAGGTTGGTGGGATTCTCTGTGGAAATCCGCAATTAAGGGAGAGAAGAAAGAGGAGGGTTTTCCTGCTGGATCGGAACTACTGCAGCTTTTGTAGTTCTATCCTGCTTTATGTATGAAATAGCCCGTATAAATAAGTTCATGGAAAGGGAATCAAAATAAGAAAAACAGCAGCTGTGAAATATTCCACAACTGCTGTATATAGACAAAACGCGGCAGGGGAAAAACCCCTGCCGCAGCAAAAAACGGTTTTGTTGCTTATGCGATGCAGAGCGCCAGAGCTTCCTCAGCTGCAGAAGCGGCATCGGCCGTATAAACGTCGGCCCCGATGCTGGTGCGGAAGTTTTCCGTTACCGGAGCCCCTCCGATCATGATCTTAACCTTGTCTGCGATGGCGGAAGCCTTCACTTTTTCAACAATGTTCTTCATTTCGGTCATGGTGGTGGTCAACAGTGCTGAACAGGCAATGATGTTTGCGTTGTTTGACTGTGCCGCTTCAATGAATTTCTCTGCCGGCACGTCCACACCCAGGTCAATGACTTCCAGGCCTTTGCCTTCCATCATCATGCGCACAAGGTTCTTGCCGATGTCGTGCAGGTCGCCCTTTACGGTACCTAGAATCACCTTGCCCTTAGCCTGTACGCCCGAGCTGACCAAAAGCGGCTTCAGCACTTCGGTGCCGGTATTCATGGCACGTGCGGCAATCAATACATCCGGTACATAGACTTCGTTGTTCTTAAATCTCCCGCCGATGATGCCCATACCATGCAACAAGCCTTCCTCCAGAATGGTATTTACATCCATGCCTTCGTCGATGGCTTTCTGAACCAGTTCCTTCACAACCTTGGCCCTGCCTTTTTGCAGGTTTTCGGAAATCTCCATTAACAAGCTCATAGGATCACCTCAAATTATCATTTATTATCAAGCATTGCTGCATGACTTCCCATTATTCCTTCCCGCGGCTTTCCCTGTACCTTTTGGGGCTTTGCCCGGTGACTTTTTTGAACACCTTTGAAAAGTAGCTTTGATCCTCAAAGCCCACAATGCTGGACACATCCACCATGGAAATGGACGGATCGGCCAGAAGCTTGCGGCTCATTTCAATGCGGATATGGTTCAGGTAGGTGTTGAAATTCATATTCATTTCTTCCTTGAAGATCTTGCTGAAGTACGAGGGACTCAGGTAAACCTTTGCGGACACTTCGTCGAGCGTCAGCTTCTTCATGTAATTGCTGCGGATATAATCAATGGATTTCAGGATAACATCCTTATGCTTTACATTGGTCAGGTTGAATACATAATCGGTGAACCGCTCCATGATCCGCGACAGCCAGGGGGTAAGCTCTTCAAGGTTTTCCAGGTTCTGCAGCTGGTTCAGATACTGGTAATTCAAACCGAAAATCTGTCGGATGTCGGCCCCGCCTTCCAGTACGGCACGGGACAGCAAAACCACCAGTTCGAGAACCCGTGCCCGGATTAAGCCAAAATCGTTGCCTGAAGCAAAGAAAATATGCCCTAAAACTTCATTCAAAAGCTTTTGGGAAAGGGGTTTGTTCCCCACTGCGATAGCGCTTAGCAGCTCCCTTTCCTTTTCGATCGGGTATGCCGAAACCTCTTCTCCTGTTTCCAACATTCCCTTCAGGTGGTGTATATGAACCGATATATCTGCAGCCAGGGCCTGCTGTTTTTGCCCCATACGATACTCATTCCAGGAAGCGTCGGACAGATGGGAGGCTACGATGCCAAGCAACTCGGACAGGCTGTTTACCTTTTCAGTTCCCACCACCGGAATTTTTCTCGCAATCTCAATGGCTTCAGGCAGCTGATCTTTGCCGACGTATTTTCCAAACAGATCCGACAACAGAAACTCATCGGGTTCAACCATGTGAACCGGCCCGCCAAGAACTGCACCCTTCATGCTTCCGTCCAGCGTGATCGGGCTGGCCCAGTGTACAACGCCCAGAGGGCAGAAAAACACATATTTGCCTCCGAACCTTTCGGCCTGGTAGCTGCCGTAAAGATGCACATGGCTGCAATTGATTTCGGTACACAATCCCGAACAAAAACGGCAGAGATCATTTTCGTGGCTGGAATAAAGGGTTTTCCCCGAATCATCGATCACGATGACGGGAAGCTCCGTCGCGTTGCTGTAATGCTGCACCGCTTCAATTATTCTGCCCATACCAGGTTCCAGTTTCATATTCACCCCTTGAACATGACTTCGGTACTGCCAGTCCGTCCTGATGGTTATGTTTTGATCATACACCCGTAAAACAAACTGGTAATGAAAAATCTTATGCTTTTTTGTAATTCCTTACGATCTGCAGCACTTTCTTCAGGAGGTTGCCATGTGCAGCGTCGTTACCGACAATCAGTCTGTTTCAAAAAAACAGCTGATCGGTATATTCCGTCACAAAATCCTGCCTTGAGGACAGCTCCAGGTATTTTATTCTGTTGGCAATTTCAGCGGCTTCAAGCAGCTCTTCCCTGGAGAGAAGGGCTTGAATTGCACCCGCACCGGCGGCATTACCGACTGCAAGCATCTTCTCTTCTGAAATTTTCGGAAGAAGGCCTGTTTCCACTGCCGAGCGTATCCGCATAAAACTGCCGAATCCTCCTGCCAGGTAAACCGAGTGAATGTCCTCAAGCTTCAGGCATGCTTCACGCACCAACAGGGCTATACCCGCCGCTATGGCCGCTTTTGCGTTCTGTACCTCCCGGACATCCTTCTGGGTGATATAAATACCATAGCCTTCAGATTGAACCAGTGAAAAAGCTTGTTGACCGTTTACTTCAATAAGCCGGTCTGCATATTTTAAAGCACCGTCAGCCAGCTCATCCCTGTCCGAAATCCGCCCTGTCTCTTCCAAAACACCTGTCTGCAGCATGCATGCGATGGCATCGATCAGCCCAGAACCGCAAATCCCAATAGCTTTCCGATTTCCTATCGTTTTAACCTGCAGCTGCGCGGAGGCATCAATAAAAACCTCACTGACAGCACCGTCGATACCACCTGTACCGCAGGATATATTGGCCCCTTCAAAGGCCGGCCCTGCCGCAGTGGAACAGGCAAGCATGAAATCCCGGTTCCCCAGAACAATTTCACCATTCGTCCCAATATCTACAAGCAATGTGATTTCCTTTTTACGGTGCATTCCGGACGATAGCACTGCGGCTACTGTATCTGCGCCAACATAGGCCGAAACCCCAGGCAGAAGAATCATCCGCCCCATAGGGTTAATGGCCAGGTTCAGTTCCGAAGGCCTTAAAAATAATGTTGAGACAGTGACGGGAATAAACGGGGCCTTTGCAAGCTGAATCGACGGTAACTGCAGCAATAGATGGAGCATCGTCGTATTACCTGCGACAGTAACCAGATAAATATCCTTGTTATCCAGCCCCCGGTTATGAGTAAGCCGCTCGATCAGCTGATTCAGCGCCGAACGGATCAGATTTGCCATTTCAGCGGCATGGGTGTCGCTTTGAGATGTATGATCAATCCTTGAAATCACATCCGCACCGTATTTTATCTGCGGATTCAGCATGGAAGCCACCGCAAGCCTTTCGCCATTATTCAAATCATAAAGGTAAGCCGCAAGCGTAGTGGTTCCAATATCGACAGCGACGCCATAAAGGTTTTCGGTGGTGTCGCCCGATTCTGCACCGATTATTTGCCCCATTGCACTGAGTGCAGTAACCTGATACTCCCCTTCCCGTATTATTGAGGGAAGCTGCCGCAGCAGTTCCGGCCCAAATGTATGAAATAGGGCAGGGAGCGGGGAAAATGCCTCGGAGGATTGTCCTTTAAAGGCGGAAATAACCCTGTCCTGGTCAGAACGCTGATCTTCAAGGGTTGGAGTGGGAAGATGAAAAGCCTCTTTCTGCAGGACGGGATTCACAGAGATCGTTGATGGCTTTACCTCGGTTAAAATGGATGCATTTTCACTGTCGAAAGCAGGGGTGATCTCCATATCCTGCTGAACCTGTACCCTGCAGGCCAGATGAATACCCTTTTGCATTTCCTCATGGGAAAGGTGCTTTTTCTCCTCCTGTGTATAAGGAGGCGCAGCCTGATGGATTTGGACACGGCATTTACCGCAGGTACCTTTGCCATTACAGGGGGAGCTGATGACATACCCAACCTGCTGTAAAAGTTCAAGCACGGTGATATTGCCCTGGCTTGAAACCCGCTGTGTTTTGTCGTGATAATGGATGATAATCTCAGGCAAGGTTTTCCCCCATTTCCCTGAATAACTCAAACCCCAACACATAACAGGAGCACAGATATGTTGGTGGTTCAATCCGGCTGCGTAAACAATGTACTTATTATATCGTGAAAGCTGTCCGGTTTGCAAGGCGAGCCACAGGCAATGCATTGATGTATTGTTCGGGTTACTGTTCACATTCCAGTAGAATTAGCGGGTGATTTGGGTGATTTTTGTGACGAACGGTCTCCTCGGAGCCAGCTCGGGTTTCCCGAATTAAACAACTTACTGAGGTGCGGAATAAACCCCTCCGGCAGATTGTCTGTTCCGTCCGGGCAGTTTCAGATCAGGCAGATAGGGAAAGGCTGTAACCAGTCCGCTGAGGCGGGAGAACTTTGCCCGAATGCGGGTTTTCTCAGGGCCGGTGGCGATAACGGGCTGATAGCTGTTCTTGTCGGGGGTTGTTGTGACAAGCGCAGGAATTATCCGATAATCCAGATCGATAATCGATCCGCTGGAAGAATCAGCGGTAATGATCTGCTGATAGATGATCGTATCGGGATCGCGACTGACGGGAGAACCGCCGTAACAGAAATTGCCCAGGCTGTAAACGATATTCTTTCCCTTATAGTTCTCAAGCCCTTGCAGAACATGCGGATGGTGGCCAAGCACCAGATCCACCCCGTGGTCGATGGCGAAATGGGCCATTTTCCGCTGGTTTTGATTGGGCTCATAAACCTTCATTTCACCCCAATGGAAATTTGCCACAATAAAATCAACCCCTGCCGCTCTTAGCTCCGGGACTTGCTTTTCAATCATCTTGCGCACGCTATAATCATAACCCCAGCCCGTATAGCCCAGAAAAGCTATTTTCACACCCTTTATTTCCTTTATGATGACAGTATCATAATATGTATAAGCAATTCCGTGTTCGTTAAGGGCATTAACCGTGTCCTGAAAACCTGTTTCAGTAAAATCAAGGGTATGGTTGTTAGCCAGAGTAACTGCTTCAACACCGCCTCTTACGAGGATTTCGGCATAAACAGGATCTCCCTTGTAATTATACTCCTTCTCCACCTTTTCTGTGGCGGTGGATAAAACCCCTTCCAGATTGACAAGGGTAAAATCATCCTGCTGAAAAACACTCTTAACACCCGCAAAAAAATAATCCGGGTTATTCACCTTTTGATATACCTCATCAAAAGTATTCCAGAGAAAGTCTTCATCGGTTCCAAGCGTACAATCTCCCGCAAAGGACAGCGTAACCCTGACAGGTGTTCCCATTACCGGTGCTGCTGCCGACATCGTTAAGCCGGTACCGGCAAGATGAAACAGGAACGGCAGGCAAGAAACGATCAGGATCAGCATAAAAACCCTTTTCATGATGTTCTCCTTGTAAAATCTTTACTTTTCACATTATACCTTGAATTCAACATGAATTCAAAGTAAAAAATCATTTCCTGGGAGCCGGATGAGGAGAACAGGCCTGCGGATGACTATCCGGCACTGCACGTGAACGGTAACCTTTCGAACAGAAACTGGAAAGCTAATAAATACAGAAACGTATGTATGGAAATGTGTTTTGTGATATCATAGTACTTGCGATATAGAGGATCTCGTATCTTTAGATGATTGATAACCTTTTCAGGTGTTGCGTGAGGTAAGGTATGCGTTATAAGCTGATTTGCTGTGAAGTATTCTACAGGGAAATCTGCCAGGCTTTACTGGAAAGCAAACATACGGTTTTTCCGGTGTTCACCCGCAAATTGTCCCATGAGGTTCCGGAGTATTTAAGGGAAATGATTCAACAGGAGATTGACAGCGCCGACCCGTCGGAGTTTGACTATATCCTGTTGGGTTTTGGTCTTTGCGGCAACGCCATTACGGGGCTGAAAGCAAGCCGGGTTCCATTGGTCATACCCAGGGCTCATGACTGCTGTACCTTGTTTTTAGGTTCCAGGGAAGCTTTTAAAAGACATTTCGGCGACCGCCCCAGCTGTCGCTGGACTTCCGGGGGCTATATGGGAACAGGGGATCATTATTTGCGCAACAGCGAAGTATATCAGTTTTTAGGCCTGGATTTATCCTGGGACGCTCTGGTTGAAAAATATGGCATCGAGAACGCAGAATATATCCGTGAAACCTTAACTCCCAAAGACGGGAGTGATGAACAGGTGGTTTTTATTAAAACACCGCCTTACGATCAGTTCGATTTTCAACAACAAGCCGAACGTGACGCCGCACTGCATGGCAGAAAATTTGAGATCATCCAGGGCGATATGCGGCTGCTGCAATTACTCGTTGGCGATCACTGGCCTGAAAATGAATTTTTAATCGTTCCGCCAGGCTGCACGGTTGAGGGTGTATATGACCACGATGCTGTGATACGGATTGGTGAAAACTCTGAAGCAGACTCAGCGGACTGAATGGTAAGTACATTGATGCCTGAGGGTTACTGTTCACACCCCAGTAGAGCCAGCGGGTGATTTGGGTGATTTTGGTGACGAAAGACCGTGGGGTGGGGTTCAAAAATTCCCAAAACACACCCTTTACATGTTTTTGGTTTTATGGTACACTATTTTGGTATTTAAATCGACCTCAAGCTCGGTTTTCGGAGAACTCCGGCCGCAGACTGGGCTTAAGGCAAATTGAAGAAAGGAGCCGGCCGCATGGAAAGAATGAATAAGCAGGGAATTATTGAAGCTTACAAGCTGCATGACGGTGATACCGGTTCACCGGAAGTTCAGATTGCGCTGCTGACAGACAGGATTATCCATCTGACAGAGCATCTGAAGGCACATAAGAAGGATCACCACTCCAGAAGAGGACTTCTGAAGATGGTTGGTCAAAGAAGAGGCCTTCTGAATTATCTGATGAAGAAGGACATCAACCGGTATCGTGATATTATCGCCAGGTTGGAAATCAGAAAGTAAAAAAAGCGGAGGCTGCTCCGCTTTTTTCATTTTCGCAGCATTGAACCGGGTGAGAAGGTATTGTAACTGCAATACTTTCTGTTGTTTAAAATGTTCTACATGGTGTAATAATGAATAAGTAAGCATCATGTCTTACAGATAAAAAATAAAGAAGAACTGTGGGCGAGAGGGTGCAGAAGATCAGAGATGAGCGTTCCTGTTTCAAGGTGCTTTCATCCCTGACCTTTTGACCCCGCTCACGAGAATTACGAAAGGATGTTGATTCAAACGATGAAAAAAACATTTTCAATGGAAGTGGCGGGCAGAAAGCTGGTTGTGGAAACCGGCGAACTTGCACAGCTTGCCAATGGAGCAGCTTTGGTCAGGTATGGTGATACCGTGGTTTTATCCACCGCGACTGCTTCCGCGGAACCCAGGGAGGGCATTGATTTCTTCCCGTTAAGTGTAGATTATGAAGAAAAACTGTATTCTGTGGGAAAAATCCCGGGCGGCTTCATTAAAAGGGAAGGAAAGCCTTCCGAGAGAGCGGTTCTAACCTCAAGGGTCATCGACCGTCAGGTACGCCCAAGGTTCCCGAAAGATTTACGCAATGATGTCTCTGTGGTCAATATGGTGATGTCGGTAGAACAGGACAATTCTCCTGAGTTTGCCTCCATCATGGGTACTGTGATCGCACTGTGCATTTCCGACATTCCGTTCAACGGACCTATTGCAGGCGTCATTATGGGCCTTATCGATGGTCAGGTGATCATTAACCCCAATGCCGAGCAGCGCAAAATCAGCCAGATGTACGTCACCCTGTCGGCCGACAAGGAAAAGATCGTCATGATCGAAGCCGGCGGCAACGAAATCCCCGACGAAACCATGTTCAATGCCATCAAAACAGGCCATGAGGAAATTAAACGCCTGATTGCCTTTGTAGAAGATATTGTCAAAGAAGTGGGCAAGGAAAAGTTCTCCTACACTTCCATGGCGGTACCGCAGGACATCTTCAATGATGTGATGCAGGCCTGCAAAGCCGAGCTGTCCGAAGCCATGATGAATGATGACAAGACCATCCGTGATAAGAATGTTGCGGAAGTATCGAAGAAGGTTCATGCGCTGCTGGACGAAAAATATCCCGAGCAGGTTTTACAGATTTCCGAAGCTTTTTATAAGCTGCAGAAGAAAATCGTCCGCGAGAAGATCCTGTATGAGGGCAAGCGCGTGGACGGCAGGGGCCTGATGGATATCCGCCCGCTTTCCGCGGCTGTAGGCATACTCCCCAGAACCCACGGTTCAGGCCTGTTCCAGAGAGGTCAGACACAGGTTTTAACCAATGTGACCCTTGGCCCGATGGGCGATGTGCAAATGCTCGACGGCGTGGATGAAGAAGAAACGAAACGCTATATGCATCATTATAATTTCCCATCCTTCAGTGTGGGCGAAGCGAAACCGAACCGCGGCCCCGGCCGTCGTGAAATCGGCCATGGCGCGCTGGCTGAAAGGGCGCTGGAGCCGGTCATCCCGTCGGAAGCCGACTTCCCGTATGCCATCCGCCTTGTTTCGGAAGTGCTGATGTCCAATGGTTCCACGTCACAGGGAAGCGTTTGCGCAAGCACGCTGGCGCTGATGGATGCCGGTGTTCCCATTAAGGAACCTGTTGCCGGTATTTCTTCGGGCCTGGTGGTTGACGAGGAAAACCCCGACAAATTCATTACCTTTATGGATATTCAGGGCATCGAAGATTTCTTCGGCGATATGGATTTCAAGGTAGCAGGAACCAAAAACGGCATTACGGCCATTCAGGTGGACATCAAGGTGGACGGCCTTACCTATGAGATCATCCGTCAGGCTTTTGAGATCACCCGCAAAGGCAGAATGACCATATTGAACGATGTCATGCTGAAGGTGATCAGCCAGCCCAGAGCCGAGCTTTCACCGTATGCACCAAAGGTTTACACCATCACCATCGACGTAGATAAGATCCGTGATGTCATCGGCCCCGGCGGAAAGGTCATCAACAAGATCATTGCCGAAACCGGCGTAAAGATTGACATTGAAGAGGATGGAACCGTATTTGTAGCCACCTCCGATGAAGCGGCAGGCCGAAAGGCGATCTCCATCATTGAAGGGATAACCGGTGAGGTTCAGATCGGTCAGCAGTTTACCGGTAAGGTCACGCGGATCATGAACTTCGGCGCTTTTGTCGAGTTCCTTCCCGGCAAGGAGGGCATGGTGCACATTTCAAAGCTTGCCCATACGCGTGTGAACAAGGTGGAGGATGTAGTGAAGAT
>JAEZBW010000697.1 GCA_023426765.1 Bacillota bacterium | reverse complement strand
TTCTTCTCCCGCAGCTGGCGCGACTGCCAGGCATTGGGGGAGATTTAGTATCTCTGGTAGTGTTGAATGGTTTGCAGTGCTGTGCACTGCAAACCATTCAACACTACCCAACTGAACGAGGAGTATGAAAGACAAAATTCGCGTGATCGGCCCTACGAGCGAAATATTTGCGTTGGGCGATTTTCGTGCGGCTCGATAAAATCCTCGAAGTTTCCACCCGTGTACTCGTCAATGATCTTGCGCCAGAACTGCTGCGCCGGGGCGTTCGTCACCTCCTGCGAGACCCACCAGCGCCCCCGGAAGCGGTCGAACATGGCGAATGCCAGCCGCTTGCCTGCATTTCGGCGGCGGTACTTGCGCATCACGAAAAATTCCGCGATGGAGTAGGTCGTCTCACCGCCCTGCCCCTCCAGCCCTAGCTGCCTCAGCCACGCCGGGTCAATTTCCCGCACCAGCACAAACCCGGCCCACTTTCCGCCCACCTTCAACAGGAAAGGATAGCGCGTTGGCTCTACCCAGTACTTATCGAGGTGCTCATCCTCAAAGAAGCCATCCTCGTTTGCATCTTCATCGATGTACTCGCTGAAATCATACAGGTACAGGTGCATCAGGTTGCGGAAGATGGTGCGGTGCTCGGGGGTGGCCTCAATAATTTCCAATTCATCCATACACCTGCTCCTTCTTACGAAATAGTATTCGTTTGCCAGCCAACCGGTTCTATTTTAGAATAGGTACGGCTCAGACGGGTAGGGTTTTATGCTGTTTTATTGGATGCGTGCCATACACCACATTCAATAAAACAGCAGCAGTCAAGCAAAGAGCCAACGGAGCAATCTAACCGCATGGAAACCATCAAAACGATCTGGAACGAAGAGACTACCGTCCGCTCTGCGGATACCGACTTTCTCCAGCGCTGGAAGCTCTCGGGATTTTTCGCCGGGATGCAGGAGGTCGCCTCGCATCACGCCGCCCACCTGGGATACGACTTTCACGACATGATAGCGCGCGATATCGTGTGGGTGCTCTCACGGGCCAAAGTGCGCTTCCACGCCTTCCCGCAGATGGGCGAAACAGTGCAGCTGCAAACGTGGCCCAAAGGCTTGCAGCAGAAAATCTTCTTCATGCGTGATTTCTTCCTCACCGGCGCGGACGGGCGCAAGCTGGCGGACGCCTCTCTGGCTTATGTGCTGATCAACACCCGCCTGCGCCGCGTGCTGCCCCCTGCCGCGCTCGGCGGCACAATCCCCGATAACAACGGCCTGGCCGCCATCAACGAGCCGCTGGAAAAGATCCCCGCTGTGGAGGCAATGGAAGAAGCGCTCACCGTGCAGGCCAGTTACAGCGCCGTAGACCTGATGGGCCACGTCAACAACGCCCGCTACATCGATTGGATCAGCGACTGCTTTACCTTCGATCAGCACCACAAGCAAACCCCCGCCTCGATCCAGATCAACTACATCAACGAGGTGCGGCCCGCCGAGCAGGTGCGCATCCTGCGCGGCGCGCGCCCGGATGATCCGAATACTTGGTATCTGTGTGGAGAGAATACCTCCACCGGCAGCAAAGCGTTTGACGCGGAGTTCCGCTGGGCATAAACTCATCCCTTCGGCCAGCTTGAATGCTCTGCGATTGTGTGCTATGGTTAACCACAGAGCGGATATCCATCAGCAATTTATGAGGGCGCATAAAGGAGGCTGCCATGGGTGATAAGAGTCCAAAAAACAAAGAAAAACGAAAAAAGAAGCAGACCGCTAACCAAGATAAGAAAAAAGGCCCTGCTGCTTCTGCATAAGGGATGAAAGGGCGACTCGCTCGCCATACACCGCTCTATTAGGCCGGCTCCGCGCATCGCGAACCGGCCTTTTTATTTGAGTTTTTATACGTTGAAATGGGCTGTGTACAGCCCATTTCAACGTATAAAAACTCAAATAAAATCGTCACCCAAAGTGGGGATGAAATTCCTTGATAAAGTCCATCACAATCGGCATAATTCTAGCATGACCCAAATCGAACTTTTAGCGCCCGCCAAAGACCTGGAAACAGGCACGGCGGCGATTAACTGCGGCGCGGATGCCCTGTACATCGGCGGGCCGAAATTCGGCGCGCGCGAGGCGGTGGGCAACAGCCTGACCGATATCGAAGCCATTGTTACCTACGCGCACCGTTACTGGGCGCGGGTGTACGTCACGCTGAATACCCTGCTCTACGACCACGAGCTGGCCCAGGCCGAGCAGATGGCCCGCAACCTCTACAATGCCGGGGCCGACGCGCTGATTATCCAGGACACCGCCCTGCTGGAGATGGACCTGCCGCCCATCCCCCTCTTCGCCAGCACGCAAATGCACAACCACACACCTGAGCGGGTGTCCTTTTTGGAGCAGGTTGGCATCCGGCGCGTGATCCTGGCGCGAGAGCTGAGCCTGGAGCAAATCCGCGACATCCGCGCGCAGACCAGCGTGGAGCTGGAGACGTTCGTCCACGGGGCGCTGTGCGTCAGCTACAGCGGGCAGTGCGCTATGAGCTATGCCCTGGGCGGGCGCAGCGGCAACCGCGGGCAGTGCGCCCAGC
>JAEZBW010000690.1 GCA_023426765.1 Bacillota bacterium | reverse complement strand
GTATATTTCCGGCTTTTACGAACTGACCGTCTGCTCTCTTTGTGCCCAGCCTTTTAGACTCGCTGTCACGGCCGTTCTTCGTGCTGCCCACACCTTTTTTATGTGCAAACAACTGCAAATTTACCTTTACCATTGGTTTACACCTCCTCGTACCGAACTCGGACATATTTATTATAATCCGCTTCAATTTGTCTTAACCCAATGTCCATGGTCTTTAAAATGATCTGAGTGGTTGTCTGTTGGTCGCCGGTGAGGTTGTCAGGGATAAAACATTTGATAGAACCGTCTTTCTGCTGAAAGCTTTTGAACCCGGCCAACTCGTCCATGCCCCCCAATGCTGTGAAAACAATGGCTGATACGGCGGAGCATACAATATCGCTTCCGGCTTCACTGTAATTTGCGTGACCCTTAATTTTAAAACCCCGGATAACACCCTGAGCGCTTTTATAAACAACTGCGTCAATCATTATGCGTTGATTTTTTCAATCTGAACCTTTGTGTACGGCTGTCTGTGACCTTGCTTTCTTCTGTAGCCTTTTTTGGCCTTGTACTTGAAGATGATAACCTTCTTATCCTTGCCATGGCCGATAACCTTGGCATTTACAGAAGCACCCTTGACTACGGGTGAGCCTGCTGTGAAACTGTCTTCGTCGGAAACAGCAAGTACCTTGTCAAAAACAACGGCTTCGCCTTCTTCCACTGAAAGCTTTTCAATGAAAACAACTTCACCTTCCTGAACCCTGTACTGTTTTCCTCCGGTTTCAATAATAGCGTACATAACGTGCACCTCCTCCATCCTATCTCGCCATGAAAGGGAGCGGTTTCCCGGCTTTTTCAGCCCTTCCACATGCGGTCGCCGTTACATTCTAACACAGCGTATATGCTGTGTCAACTTCTATTTGATTTCTCTCCCGCCGTCTCCGATTTCAGACACATAGAAACTGGCAGGGTGACCGATTCTGCTTTGATATGCCGCTCCAACCAGTGCGATGAAGGCTTGAACCTGTCCTTCCCGAACCAGGCTGACCGTACATCCTCCAAAGCCTGCGCCGGTCATTCTGGATCCAAGGACTCCGTCAATCTTCCTGGCTTCTTCTACCAGTGTATCCAGCTCGATTCCGGTAACCTCGTACAAATCCCTTAGCGAATCATGCGATGCATTCATCAGTTTCCCAAAATCATTCAGTCGGCCTTCCTTCAGCGCTTTCACCGACTGAAGCACTCTTTCGTCTTCATAAACCACATGTTCCACACGTTTTTGGATAGTTTGATCCGGGATCAGATCTCTGTGTCTTTGAAAATCTGCCACCGAGATATCCCTCAGGCAGGTTGCTGCGGGCAGTGCCTGCTGAAGAAAAGCAAGCCCTTTTTCGCATTCGCTTCTTCTTTCATTGTACTTCCCTTCGCCAAGGCTTCTCTTCTTGTTGGTATGGGACAATACCAGCCTGCAGCCTTCCATTTTCAACGGCACCATTTCCCAGACCAAATCCCGGCAGTCCAGGAATATGGCCATATCCTTTTTCCCCATGGCCGATGAGAACTGATCCATGATGCCGCATTTCACACCAATATAATTATGCTCGGCATTTTGTGCGATTTTAGCCATCTGAACCAAATCAATTTCACGCTCGCTGCCATATGCTGTGTTTCCCAGGGAAACAAGAGCGATAGCGGTGGCGATTTCTATCGCGGCTGACGATGAAAGACCGCTTCCAAGGGGAACCTTGTCATCATACAAAAGATCACAGCCGCACAGCCGGTAACCTGCCTTTTGCAGCTCATCGGCCACTCCAAGCTGATAATTCCCCCATTTCAGCCCTTTATATTTTTCCAGTTCATCCAGGTTCGCATGGACCATCTGCTTCAGATCGGTGGCAATCAGGTTGATTTGCCGATCCTTCCGGGGCCTGGCCAGCACGGTTGTCGCCATGGTCAGCGCAGCCGGAAACACGAAACCGCCGTTATAATCGGTATGCTCTCCGATCAGGTTCACCCTGCCCGGGGCGGTAAATGCCCGGATACCGGCACCATCCCCACCAAAGTAAGAAAGAAATGTTTCTTTTAAAGCGTTGATCATCGCCTGAACCTCCCAAATCCTTTTACTTGTTCCTGTTCATGAATCTTTGGTATGCTTCCTTCAGTTCTTCCGCTTTTTCCTCGGGTGCGGTAGGATTACAGTGTGCCCACACACCGGTTTCGCTGGAAGCGTTGAACTTCTGCTTTTCCCTGGAGCGCATCGGCGGGAAAAACTCAATGTGAAAATGGTAATCTTCATGACTGTCCGGGGTGTTGACCGGGTTCTGATGCATGCACATCATATACGGAAAGGTTGTGTCGAACAAGGCATCCAGCATACCGGATGTTTCACGGATTGCCTTTGCAAGGTTTCTTTTTTCCCCGGGGTTCATTTGTGTCAGGTTTTGCTTGTGGTTTTTGGAAACAATGTATACGCCATAAGGGTATTCCACGAAAAACGGCAGCACCGTGATGAAATCATCATTTTCAAAGATAATTCGTTGGCCAAAGCTTTTTTCTTCCTTTAAGAACCTGCACATCAGGCATTCACCGTTCTTTTCGGAATGCTCGCGGAAGGCCTCCAGCTCCAGCTCTATCTTTTTGGGGATAAAGGGATACCCATAGATC
>JAEZBW010000504.1 GCA_023426765.1 Bacillota bacterium | reverse complement strand
ACTTGGTCTTTAGCTCTTCAATTTCTTTTTTTATTCCAATATTTTCTAATTCTTTCTGTTTCAGCGCTTCCTGTAAATTATCGTAATTCGATTTTAATTCAAAATACTGATTTTTCCAGAATTCTTTATCAGCTTCCTTTTCTCTTTGCAAATCTGCTAAAAGTTCGTATTTTCCTGCTTTTGCGGAAAGTTCAGAGATATATCTTGCAAAGTCTTCCGATACATTCATACCAATTTCAGTTGGGGTATTACTGTAATTTGTAACAGATTCTTCATAATTCCTGGAATATTCTGCTTCTATTACTGTATTTTCCTGTAAATGCTCATTTTTTTGTTGAATTGATTTGGAAACCTTGTTGCGCTTGGAACGTAGATTAAGCTCTCTTATTTCTTCCAGTTCGTTATTGGAAATTACTATAAGTTTGCCGGTTGGATGCTCTTCAAATTTTAATTTACCTTTTTCTATCCAGGCATAAATGGAAGACTGACTCATTAATAGCTCTTCTACTGCTTCTTGGACTGTTAGTTTTCTGATATCCATCTCGTTTTACACTCTCTCTTCCTGAAACTCTTGTGTAATTTACTGTAATTTACTAAAACGTTTTTAGAAATTTTTAGAGTTTTTTGTAATTTCCAGTAACTTGACATTATTATACCATGACTAGTATCATAAATCATGTCGTTAAGATACTCTCAAAAATGGTTCAAAATTATAATGGACAAATGAGCCGATAACTCACTGATATTCTAATAGCAAACCAAAGAAAAGAGGCGAATAACGGCAAAATGGGGAGTTTGTAGCAAAAGCAAAAGATATAAGGCGCTACAGACAAAGATATTATCAAACATATGAGAATTGGGAATTTGATAATGGAGGAGGTTTACAAAATTTTCTACTAATATTATGCGGACAGGCCGCTATCCAGGCCTCCGCCTTTTTTTACGTATTATTACGGATAATCGGGCGGATTTGGCGGTAATACAATAATTTGTCCGTAAATAGGGCAAAAGCCAATAAAAAAGCACTTCTTGCGAAGCACTTAATAATAAAATAACCTTTCAATTAATATTATATTTCATCGCTCATGATCAGTGCAACCACAGCTACGCTTGATAGTCAGCCTTTTTTTGGTCAAAGTGCCTGAAACCATGTCAGTATAACGTTTGACATGATTTAACGTTGATTAATATTTCTTAACGTTAAATTTCATGTGCAAATATAAAAATTTAATTAAAGGTCTGAGATGCTTGGAGAGAGAGAGTTTACGAGTTTTAATAAAAATTAATGAGGGAGGTCTTATGTTACAAAATCTTAATAGTTGTGAGGTTGCTAACGTTTCTATCAGCCAGTTTGAGTTGATTAATCTTATTTATAAATCGAAATTGATGCAAAAAATTGACATACCGGCAACGGCAAAACTCGTGCTGTATGCGCTTGTGCACCATTATAATCCTGCTAATGAAGATATGTTTCCAAGCCAGAAGTTTATTGCCCAAAGCCTCGGCATTAGTGAAAAGTCGGTCGAACGTGCTGTCAAAGAGCTTGCAAATTCAAGGCTTATAATGTATGTAACCCGCAATGTCAACAGGTACAAGTTTACTCAGAATTTTTTCGACCTCGTCAAATTGTCTGATGAGCACCGTCAAATTGTCCCCTCACAGCACCGTCAAATTGTCCGACAAACAAATAATCATGAACATGTAAATAACAATAAGGTTTCTTTTTTTAAAAAGGACGAATGGGCGAAAACTCAAACAGGAAGAGCAAATCCAACCGTAGCAGAAACCAAAGAACTCTTGAAAAATCTCAAAAAAGATGAAGAGGTTAATTTTACCCCGAAGGATTTTTCTGAAGAAGATGCCCGAAAATGGTTGAATGCGCTGCCGCCTCAGCTTCATGGTGGTGTACTTGCGCAAGAAGTTTATAAAAAATATGGGTTTAAAATGCCCGAAAATGTAAAAGAGGTGCTTATTTCAAGAGGGAAATCATTTCAATATTCTTGATATCAGGCGTAGTCAGGCGATTATTACATCAATCTAACTGATAATCTATAAATCTTAATTAATCTTGCAAAGAAGGCGGATGCCGTCCTAGTTAAAAATCTTGTAATGGTGCGTAATCAAACAGTTACAGCGCCAATCTAACTGATAGTTTAGGCATCTTAATCAATCTACATCGAAGGCGAATGCCGTCCCAGTTAAAAATCTTGTAATAGCGCGCAGTCAAACAGTTACAGCGCCAATCTTACTGATAAACTATACATCTTAACTAATCTCACACAGAAGCTGGATAGCGTCTCATTGAAAAAGGCGGATGCCGTCATTATTAAAAAAAAATACCCTAAAAGCCTTATTGATTGAGGTTTTAGGATATTTTATAAAATCAGCCGTAATTAGCTTTCTAAAGTGAACACGCTCTTATCAGCAAAGCAAACCGGGCAATGCCAATCGTCAGGCACATCATTAAACGGTGTACCAGGCGCAACTCCTTGATCAGGATCTCCTAATTGCGGGTCATAAACCCAACCACATACAGTGCAAATGTACTTCTCCATTGCGTCTCCTTAATTGTGTAACTTAATTATTCTAGCTTTTTTCGAGGCAAAATTCAATAGTAAAAGGTATAGATTGGCAGGATTCTCCAATTTCGCCTAACAAAGCATGGTTCAAAATCCTATAACTGCCAGTGAAATGCCCTGTACGTAAGTAATTTTACGTAAGTAATTTTACGGACTTTTCAAATTTGAAAAATGATTTATACTAAAAATATCAGCAGTCAATTTGCTGATTAATAAAGCCTAAGGCATATATAGCAAGGGTTTGAGTGTTATCGAGCAATCATATGCAAGGATTCTTACTATAAGGCTTTTTGGCAGAGGGGTAGGTCCACGCTCCAGACAGCACAACCGTTTCCCTCGCCAAGTATAGTAGAAACAGCTATGCATTTGCATAGCATAGAGTCAAGAGAGGGAAATATGGGTTTTATCCACTGTTGTGGCGCTTTGAGGCGCTCTTTAACGTATTCGCTTGTGCCGAGTGACGGGTATCTGGTTGCGGAGCTTGATGTTCTGGAATCGTGCCCTGTATGCGGGAATTACGTTGTACAACTTACCAGGGTCAATTTAAATCACGAGGTTTCAGCGCTTCGTCGCTCAAACATCAAAGCACACAAGCTTTTTGCAAATGCGCAAAACTCTATTTTGTATTTGCAAAAATACAGATTTTCTCCGCCAAAAGGCGGTAGATTTTATTTGAATTATAATGAATATGGTGTAAAAAAGCGCTGCTATTCTAATCTTTCTACATTAAAAATAGGCAAATACCACTCAATTGATGATTTTCGGGTTACTAATCCTATTAAAACCCTCTCATTCAAACCGATTTCAGCACTATCGTATCAACGGACAGAATTTTAAAATTTTGTAAATCGGAAAATATGGCAGGTTTTATCGGCAAAAATTCGCTATGATAGTTATGACCCCCTGTCTTAGTGTGTGGATGTTCTATATGAAAGGTTACGAATGAAGCTTACTAATAGAGAGTATGAAGTGCTTGAGCTCGCCTCAAAAGGCAGCTCTGACAAGCAAATTGCGCTTGCCCTGAAAATCTCAAGCCGCACAGTGCAAACACATATGAGCCGAATCTATATGAAATTTGGCGTTAATAACAGAGTAAGCGCCGCTGCGCTTTTCCTCAAGTTTTTTATTGAAATCGCATAATTTTCACTGTAAGAATCGCTCTCATCTTTCCCTCAAATCCAGGCATTTATTGCTTGGTTAAATACGGCATTGCTTATGCCAAAACCAAAATGGGGGTTGGTAGAGCCCGTTTCACTTGCTACAGTTGAGAAAGCTAATTTATTCCGAGCAGGACCCTGCGGAGCAAATGTATATGAAAATAAGCAGAATAGAGGGTTTCGGGCGATTATCACATCAATCTGACTGATAATCTGTACATCTTAATCGAGCTACATCGAATGCGAATGCCGTCTCATTGAAAAAGGCGGTTGGCGTTCATGTTAAAAAGACTTTTAATGGCGCGTAATCAAACAGTTACAGCGACAATCTAACTGACAATCCATACATCTTAATTAAGCTACATCGAAGGCGGATGCCGTCTTCACTAAAAAAGCTCGTAATAGTGCGTAATCAAACCGTTACAGCATAAATCTAACTGATAGTTTAGGCATTTTAATCAAGCTACATCGAAGGCGGATGCCGTCTTCCTTAAAAAAGCAAAAAAATAGCCCTTACAGGGCAAAAATTAGGTTAGTATTGGTAGTTAGTATTGGTT
>JAEZBW010000509.1 GCA_023426765.1 Bacillota bacterium | reverse complement strand
GATTGATGGACATCACCGTGGCGCGCAATGCCTTTGGCTCGCAGATTGCCAGCTTTGAAGCAGATTTGATCGTCCCGGCGCTGTGCGAGGTGGAGCTGCTGCCCCGGCCCTACCCTGCCATCTTCATCCGCGCCCCGTTGATTGAGGCCGTGCACGCGGATGCAGCCGTGCTGGCGGCGCTGGACGATGGGCGCATCGTGGCTGCGCAGCAGGGCCGCTGGCTTGCAACCTCTTTCCACCCCGAGCTCACCGCCGACACGCGCTTCCACCGCTATTTCCTGGCACTGGCGGAGTAAATTCAAAAACACAAAAACCGAGGGCGCGGTTGCCCTCGGTTTTTGTGTTCCTCAATTCGCTCCTGTCAGGCGAAAGATTAGACCTTTAGCGAGCCGCGGAAGCCCCTGCCAGCATAGAAAGAGGGCGCGCTGTTATGAAAGGTGAAGACGCGTCCATAGCGCCTGTCGCAAAAGATGGCCCCGCCGAGTTTTCGGATTTCAGCGGGTGCTTGTACCCAGCTTTCGGTTCTCGTGTCGAATTCTCCAAGCTTTTGCAGCGACCGGTACTGCTCTTCCGTCAATAACTCGATCCCAATCGCTGCCGCCAGATCCACCGCGTTGCCAGCCGGGAAGACGCCTTTCTTTTCCCGTTCTTTCTGGCCCGCCGCATCGTAACAAATACTTCTCCGGCCGTCCGGGCTTTCCGCGGAACAATCATAAAAAATATATTCGCCCGTACGTTCATCATAGCCAACAACGTCGGGTTCACCGCCAGTGCTTTCCATTGCGTACAGAGCGGCCATTTTTTCGGGCTTCGCCATAATCTTTGCCTGAATCTCCGGCCACTTCAGACCTGAATGCCGGTTCATGTTCTTCTCAAAGCGAGCCTGTAGTACTTTTAGCAGTTCTTCGCCTTGCTGTGGTGAGAATTCCAAATGGATCTCAATCTTTGTTTTTGCTTCACCATTCCCCTTCGAGGGTGTCTTTGCCATACACTGCCTCCTTCTTTCTGCTGTTTATAGCATAAATGATCTTCATTCGGATTACAATCTATACTAATGAAGCGCTGGTTATCGCCCCTTTATCCGATTATCAATATTGTCATCGCCGTTGCTATCGTAATCGTCAGCACGGTGGTGCTGGTGATGCTGCGCCCATACCTGTCGATTTCGGTGGTGGCGCTGCTGTACCTGGTGCCTGTAGTGGTCAGCGCTGCGTTGTTTGGCAGGCTGGCGGGCATCACGGCCTCTGTGCTGTCGTTCCTGATCTTCAATTATTTCTTCCTCTCCCCCTATTACACCTTCCTGGTCGCGCACCCCCAGGACTTCCTGGCAATGGTCGTCCTGCTCAGCGTTGCCATTTTGATCAGCAGCCTGATGGCGCGCATCCAATCCAACCTGGCGCAGGTGCGAGCGCGCGAGCATGAGGCCGTTCAGCTTTACAAATTGAGCGTGGACCTATCCGGCAAGAACGACCTGGAAATGATCGCCCGGACCCTGGCCCGGCGGCTCGCCAAACTTTTTCCTGACTCCACCGTTGAAGTCGAAATCTATACGCATCCGGCCATCTGCGAGCGGATGCCAGATGGCGGATCGCCGCAAGCCGCTGCCACCGCGCCAAAAGTCATTCCGCTTTCCTCCCCCAGGTCGCAGATCGGAGCGATTCGAATTTGGAACCTGGCTGAAAAACAACAGCCGGAGGAAGAACGCCTGCTGCAAACTTTTGCCGGTCAGGGCGCGCTGGCGTTAGACCGCGCCATCCTGGCGGACAGCGAAACCCGGGCACGGGTATTGGAAGAGAGCGACCGGCTCAAAACGGCCATCCTTTCCTCCGTCTCGCATGAACTACGCACACCGCTGGCGTCGATTCAAGCCGCGGCCACCAGCCTGTTCAATCCAAGTTTGGATCTGGAACAGCCAGCGCGCAGCGAGCTTCAATCGCTGCTGGTGGAAGAGACGGAAAACATGAGCTTGCTGGTTGGGAACCTGCTCAATATGTCTCGCATTGAAGCTGGGGCGCTTAAACTTCAACGCCAGTGGAATGCTTTTGCGGAGATTGTGGATACGGGGTTGCGGCGGATCAAACGCAGCGCGGGCTCTCCGATCGAAATGGACGTGTCAGAAGACCTCCCCCTGGTTTCCGTCGATTCTGTTTTAATGGAACAGGTAGTGATCAATCTGGTGCGGAACAGCCTGAAGTTTGCCCCGCCCAATACCCCTGTCCGAATCTGCGCGCGGGCAGATGAACAGGCGCTGACGGTAACGGTCAGCAATCAGGGGCCATCCATTCCAGAGGATTTCCTCCTGCACGTTTTTGAAAAGTTCTACCCAATCCCTGGCCGAGATACATTACAAGGGACGGGATTGGGCCTATCGATTTGCAAGGGCATTATCGAGGCGCACGGCGGGCGCATTTGGGCCGAAAATTTACCCCATGGCGTTGCCTTTAATTTTACAATTCCCCTCACCTGGAATGGCGCCCTGCCAATTATCCCTGAGAACGAGAAAGAAAGTTTATGACGTCAAAACCTCACATCCTGGTGATTGATGATGAGCAGCAAATTTTGCGCGCTCTGCGCACCATTCTTGGCCACCAGTATCAGGTAACCACCTCCAGCACCGGGGAAGAAGGGCTGGCTCTGGCGACCGCCGCCCAGCCAGACCTGCTGATTCTGGATCTCGGGCTGCCTGACATAACCGGCGTTGAGGTCTGCAAGCAGCTTCGCGAGTGGACCGAACTGCCCATCATCGTGCTCTCTGCGCACGATAGTGAGGCTGAAAAAGTCGCGGCCTTAGAT
>JAEZBW010000419.1 GCA_023426765.1 Bacillota bacterium | reverse complement strand
AGAAGGAGAGCGGCGAGGTCACGGTGCTGGAGCTTGGCGGCCGGCTCGACAGCAACACCTCCAAGGTGCTTGAGGACAAGGTGATGGAGATTCTCGGCCAAGGCAAAAAAAAGGTGCTCATGGATTTCGCCGAGGTGGACTACATCAATTCCACTGGTCTTCGCGTGCTGCTTTTGGCCTTGCAGCAGCTTAAAAAGGTTCAGGGCAAGCTGGTTTTGTCCTCCATCAAGGACTACATGAAGGAAGTCTTCGAGATTTCCGGCTACACCGAGATATTTCCGATCTATCCGACCCAGGCGGAGGCCCTGGCCAATTTTTCCTGAGCGCCGACAGCCGGGAGGAGGACGGATGATGCCAAGACCCGTTATCGTGCCGGCCGGGCTCGCCCTGGCCGCGGCCATGGTCTTTACGCTGCTGCTGGCGGGCCGGCCGGCCCTGGCCGCCGAGGCCCCGGATTCCCTGGCCGGCATCCGGCTCGGGGCCACTGTCGAGGAGCAGGCGGCCAAGCTCGTGCCCACCGAGGCCAACAAGACCTTTCACCGTCCGGCCCTTGGCATCATGCCCGTGGCCGCCCTCAAGGGCTTTCGCAGCGGCTATGTCGACTACGGCATGTGCGCGGCCAAGGGGCGGGTGGTGCGGATCAAGATGAACTACGCCGATGATTCGCTGGAGTTCTTCAACCGCATCCTGGAAGCTCTCAAGAAACGCTACGGCGAGCCCAAGGAGTGGCGCGGCAATGCCTTCGGCACGCTTCGCACCTGGAAATGGAGCCTCAAATCCAAGGAACTCGGAGCGGTGAGCCTCATTCTCATGCACTATGCCGGCGACGACGGGGCCTTCACCGACGGCAACTCCCTGCGCATCGCCGCCACCGATCTGGTGCGCGCCGAAGAGGTCTGCCAAGCCGGCGCGATCACGGCCAAGAAGGACGAACCCACGTCCGCCAAGGACGCCTCCATCGAGGCCCTGGGCCTGGACTGTTTTTTGCCACGATAGCTTAAACGCCATTCCCCGGCTTGTCCCAGGCGCGGCCGGACGCGCCCATCGAGGCCAGGGCCGGAAATCTCGGGAGTGCTGTGACCACGACCCTGCTTGAAGCGCGTTATCTGGCCCTGCGCGGCGAACTGACCGGACTTCTGGGGCGGCTTTGCGAACTTCTGGCCGCCTGCGGCCGGCCCGAGGGTGCGGCCACGGCCCGCGAACTTCTCAAGCACGCCGCCGAACCGTTTCTTTTCGTGGTGGTGGGCGAGGTCAAGGCCGGCAAGAGCAGCCTCATAAACGCCTTGCTCGACGCCGAGGTCACCGACGTGGCCCCGGACCCCTGCACCGACCGCATCCGCGTCATTGGCCGGCAGGAGACCGTGGACAAGGCCCCGTCCGGCGATCTGGTGGTGCGCGTGGCCGTGGACAACCCGCTGCTGGACGGCCTGGCCATCGTGGACACCCCGGGCATGGACAGCATCATCGACCGGCACCAGGAAATCACCGAGGCGTTCATTCCCCGGGCCGATCTGGCGCTTTTCACCTTTTCCGTGCTCAACCCCTATTCCCGCTCGGCCTGGGAATTTTTCGACCTTGTGGCCGGAGCCTGGGGCCGACGCGTGGCCTTTGCCCTGACCATGGCCGATCTGGCCAGCCCGGAGCAGATCGCGGTCAACACCGGGCGGCTTCGCGAACTGGCCCGGGAGCGCGGCGTCGAGGAGCCGGTCGTGTTCCTCATTTCCTCGGAGAAAAGCCGCGTCGACCCCGAGGCCGGCGGCATCGAGGCCCTACGCCGCCATATCCGGGAGCTGACCGCCGGGGGCGGCCATTTCGTCGGCAAGCTCGACGCCACCAGGCGTTCGGCCCTGCGTCTGCTCCAAGAACTCGGCGCGAGCCTGGACGAGCGCGGCCGGGAACTGGCCGCCGACAGCGCCGAGGCCGACCGCATCCGCTCGCGCCTGGACACGGCCCGGTTGGCCGCCGGCCGCGAGGCCGAGGTGTTGCGCACCCGGGTGGAGGCGGCCTACGCCCGACTGTCCGAGGAGTTTCTCGCCGCCTTTGCCGCCGAACTGACCCTGGGCGGGATGCTTGGCCGGTCTGTCACGTCGCTGTGGCGGCGGGGCAAGGACGCGGCCGGGCCGGCCAAGCGGCTGGCCGAACTGGGCGAGGCCTTCGGACGCGACCTGGAGCGCGAGGTGGAATCCATCGCCGCCGTGGGCGCGGCCCACATTTTCGAAAGCGTGTCGGGCTATGCCCGCATCCTGTTGGACGAACTGCGCCAGCGCCGGTCGGCGTCGTCGTCGGCCCTTGGCGATCCGCTCTCCGGCGAGCGCGACCGGGTGCTGGCCGAGGTGGCCGGCCGGGTGGAGACCCTGCTCGCCGAAGGCGGCCCCATGGCCGGGCTTGACGCCAAGTCCGTTGCGACCATGGACCCCAGGGCGGCCATGGGCGGGGCGCTGGTGGTCTTGGGCACGATTTTCGCCGTGTCGGTCAAAAGCGCGGTCATCGACGTAACCGGCGGCGTGGTGGCCGCCCTGGGTGCGCTTATTGCCGGCAGCGCCCTCTACTGGCAGCGGCCCAAGGTCCTTCGGGAAATGCGCCGACGCCTGGCCCACGGCGGGGAGAAGCTGCGCCAGGAGATAGACGAGCGCCTTTCGGCCCGCCTCGACCGGATCTTTCGGGAGCTGGGCGACCGGTTCGAGCCCTTTTTCACCGACATCGCGGCCCGGGGCGAGGCCCTGACCGGCTGTCGCACCCGGCGCGACGAACTGGACGAGGCCCTGCGCCGGTTTTCGACCCAGTGAGCGGAACTCGTTTGGGCCTTGGTCCCAGCGGCAACCAAACCCCACAACCAGCTTGACAAGGCCAGTCGGTTTGACGGAAGCTGCAAAGTCTTTCGCGACAAGTACGGGGCATTGGCC
>JAEZBW010000403.1 GCA_023426765.1 Bacillota bacterium | reverse complement strand
GGTAATGGGCGAAGCCGCTTTCATACTCGCCGTTTCGCACAGCCTCATGCACGTCCGGGTTGCGATCCAGGTAGTCCTGCTCATCGAAATCCTGGACCGTGACCGGAATCATGTACCGTATGCTTCTGCCCTCAAACCGCCCGTACAGATTGAAATGCTCCTGTCCGCTCCCATATTCGCCGCGCAGCACGGCCTGGCGCACATCGGGATGGACGGCCAGATAATGTTCTTCGTCGAAGACGGCCGCGTCGAGGAAGCCGGAATCGGCCGAAACGGGCTCGGGGCCGCCGTAAGCAACGAGGGTCCTGGCCTGCCTGGCGTCCAGGACGGCGCGCAGGGTTTCGCGCAGAGGGGCGAGCAATTCCTTCGAGCACCAGCGACGCACGGCCTCGCGGCAGTTCTCGCGCAGGGTTTGGCGGATCCGGTTCGACCGCATGACGCCGTGGCAGCACTGGAGCAATGACTTGGGGCCATGGGCGGCGATGGAAGCCTCCAAGAGTCCCGGCGCCTCCGGGTCGGCCCCGCGTGGCCGGTATCGGCAGATGACGGCGCCCGCCAGCAGGGCCGCCCGTCTGTGGGGCACGAAGGCGGGGTCCTCGCAGGCCATGTCCACCACCAGATCGGGCTTGTCCAGATCGCCGACCGGCGCGGTCCGGTCATGTTCGCGGATCGCGCCGCAGGAGGACAGGGACAGACGGCCCGGCGCGGCGGCCACGACGTGCGCCACGACGTGGCCGCGGTCGCGCCACTGCCCGACCAGCAACAGGAGCAGCCGGTCCAGGGGGACGGCCTCCCGGCCGCTGCTTCCGTGGAGGATCCAGACGACGTTGACGCCCTTGTCCGTGGGCGCGGGCGGCTCCCCGACGCAGGGCAAATACTGCCTGGGCGTGGCGGGGAAGGCGCTCATGGCCGCGGCGGAAGCGGCCAGGGAGTCGGTCAGGATGACCAGGGGGGGGCGCGCTCCGGCGGCGGCCAGGGCGGACAAGGCCGCCGCGCCGTCCGAGCCGGACACGTCGAGCACGGTCGGGTAGTCCAGTCCGGAAATGTGCCTGTAGTCCGGGGACAAAAGCGCCGTCAGGCCGACGTCCCCGAAGCGGGCGGCTTCGACGAAGGCGGCGTCCGGGACGCGTCCGTCTTGCCCGACCTCTGGATAGAGCACGGTGATGCCCCACTGCCAGTCTTCAATGGCCCGCTTGACGTCGTTGCTGGCCGGGTAAGGGTAGAAGAGCAGGCATCGGGAGACTTCCGACATAGCCCGGATAATGGAGGATTCACGCTGGCTGGCAGCGGTATCTTTCTTGTAAAAGTGGGGCGACGGCACCACCAGGATTCTTTTCTTGATGCAGGAGACGACGGCGTCGAAAGCGGCCCCGACCTCGCTGCGCAGCGCGTCGAACACGCCTCGGCATTCGGCGGCCATGGCCGGCAATTGCCGACGATGCCGAGAAAGTTGCACGCACAGATGGGCCATGGCCTCCAAGGAGTCCAAGCGGTGGTAGGGGCAGGGGGTGGCGATGCCCTCGAAGGCGTTGGCCGTCCCAAGCACCGGAATGCCGTAGGAGAGGGCTTCCACCACCTTGATCTTCAGGCCCGTGCTGAAATCGAAGGGATTCACCACGACGTCCACGGTTTCGTAGAATTCCCGGACATCCTCCACGCGCCCCATCATGCGCACGGGGCCTTCCTGGTCAAAAAACTCGCAGATAGAACCGGCCACGATCATTTCCGCCTGGGCGTCCGGGAAAAGGGGCACGATTTTTTGGAGAAACCGATCCAGGTTGACCCGATTGATGGGATTGGCGCTGCCGATGAAGCCAAAGCGCAGCGGGCGGTCCAGGGGCACGGCTTTGTCCAGGAAGCACGGCCGCTCCATGTGGGCGAGGGTCATGACCGGCGTGGGGTAGACGCCGCGAAAGAACTCGCGCTCCTCCTCCTTGATGGCCAAGGCCAGCTGAGACCGGGCGAACGCCTTTTCTTCCTCCTCGCGGCTGGTATAGAAAAATTCGGGGGCGATGCCGTTGGAGAGGAGCAGGTCCTTGCGGTCGCTGAGCTTGTCGTGGGTGTCCAGGATGCGGAAGACCTTGTCGGGCAAGCAGGTCAAAGCCTTGCTCAGAAAGGCGTAGTTCACCACCGCCAGATCGAAGGAGACGTTGGAGGTCAGGCAGCCGATGAACGAACCAATGGCCCCGTCCCACCAATCGTCGATTTTCCAGTACGGGGCGTCCGTCCGATACGGCGGCGGGAAACCCGGAGCCACGACATGGAAGTAGTCCCAAGCATCGCGCATGGCCTCAAAGGCGGCCAGTTCGATTTTTCCGGCCCATTCCCTGGGAAAATAGAGAAAATGGATCTTGCCGCCGCGACGCTGCAATTCCTCGCAAAAGATCCGGATACGTTTCCGGTTTCCCTGGTCGGAAGGATGCGTAGGGGTGGGCGAGACGACCAGGACGTTGAAACCAAGCTTGCCCGGCCGGAATGCGTCAAAATGCAATGAATTTGTCAGCATAGTACTTCTAAAGCCGTGAAGATTGGCAGGCAAGATGAGAGTGTTTTCGCTAGCCGCCAGTCGCTCGTCGTTGTGGACGCTTGGAACACGAAAACATGGCAAAAAGGTCGAATTTCGTGCGCGCCGAGCACAACTTGCATATCATGTCGCATTGCCTGAGGGAAGTACAGCCATTTCCTCCGGCGCAAACGCCATTCTGCTCTGGGAAAATGTTTTTTTTGCTTGCCAAAGAGGCTCCCAGGCCTCCAGAAACCCGCTCCAAGCAGCCTGGAGGACATCTTGTGGCGCAATTGTCTATCGACTACTTGTCGCGTAGCGAAAATATTCCCAAAAGTCCCACAAAGGTTTTGCCCAGGTCCTTCCAGGCCCAGGACCATATTCTGCTGAAATACCCGTCGGGGCAGCATTGTTGGGGATGAAAGGTCATGTTGTCTCCCCTGCGTCCAATCAAACTGGACGCCCCTGCTTCCGCATGCTCCATCGGGGAACGGCTCTCGTCGTCCTTGTCGCGTTCCTGGTAAACAAGATCCAGTCGTTTGGAATTATTTGTTTCGAACACTGTCGAACCTCCCTGTCAAATCGCCTGCCGCTGACAACGCGCGCGGGCATTTCGCGCGGTTGGGCATTGTGCTTGTCATGCAAAAGGCAACTGCGAAAGAGCGCTGAGCGGCGGCCCCACATGCACGTTGTTTTCGACAAAGGCGCTCGTTTCTTCAGGCAAAGGAATTTGAACGTTTTTGCAATAAATGGGGTCCATCCGCATGGGCCCAACGCTTTCTTGAACTTTTTTTGCAACAATAAAAATGGTGTCGCCATGAACATTCTTGTCAAGAAATGGCAACTGGTCGACCAGCCGTTTGACAAAATCAAGTTCGTAAGGCTGCGTAATGTACGAATCGTCCGTGAAAAGATAGCAGGCAAAACCATGGGCGGCAACGAACTTGGCAAGTTCAAGAGGCGCATATTCGCGCTTGTGTCTCATGTAGCTGTTGCATTTTCCAAAATAACATCCAAATACTAGCGGGTTTATCCCGTGTATGATGTTATGTATTGAAACAAGGCGAGAAATATTGACTGTCGTAAGATACAACAGCCCGCCCATCTTCAAGGAAACGTTTAACTGATGCAGCATTTCGGCAGGGTCTTCCGAAAGGTGTTCTATGACTTCCGCGCATAATGCGAAGTCAAACAATCCCTTGTATGATTTCGCCCAATCGCTTGACTCCAGATCGTCTTCTGACAATTGAATGTTGTCAATATTCTTGAAATAGCCCTGAAGCAGCTTCGAAATCTCCGGAAGGCCGCCGGCATCGAGCACCTGTCCACCAATATTTATAGTCTGCAAATGATTTATCATATGTGCGTATCTTTGAGCATGATCTCTAAAATATTGCTTGTAGCGCTGAAAATTTCCATTGTCGAAATTTTGTAATAGAGATTCTTTGTCTACTTTGTGCGTCGTCATTTTTCGATGATCCTTTTCATCAATTTTTGAGGGACACTCCTGAATGCAGGATGCTGGCGGGCATCCTCTCGGGAGCGCAGCACCCCGGCAAAGGTGTTTGCTCGAAAACGTGCCGCATGGGGCAAGATCAAAACGGGGGAGGATTGAAGGTCGGCGACGAAACCGAGGCGTCATTGGTTTTCGCGTCTGGGGCCGCCTTGCGGCCGGCCTCGAATTCGCGAGCAGTGATGCCCGGCTCCCCATTCATGGGAGGAACGACGACCTGATCCGAAGGATCATCCTGCGCCTCTTTGTTGGTCTGGAGGGCGTCGTGCATTTCCTTGAACGTGAATCCCTTGGCATTGGAACCATCGGGCGGAATGACGATCTCCTGCGCCGGATCAATGGGCTGTCGGCGCGCGAGTTCGCGCTCGAACATGGCGTTGGCTTCTCGCAGGCTGATCCCTTGCTCGCCGGGTCCCATGGGGGGGATGACGATGTCGTCGAGCTGCAAGGGAACGGGGCGCCGCCCCTGAAACTCCGCCTCGTTAGGGAATTGGGAATCCGTGACGCCGGGGGGGGAGGCAAAACCATTGGGCTTGTCGGCACCGGCCACGTCCTTGGCAGGCTCCTTGGAAGGACTATTCACAATGCTTATTGTTAATTTCTTGTCGACTTCAGTATAATCATATCCGTAGTTGGTGACATTGAACACGCCGAGGGCGGACTGGACGGCATTGACCAGAGGATATTGCATCAGGATGTCCTGCCCAAGCGGCTGGCCAGGACAGCCCTGACACTCGATGGTGATGCGCGTGGCCTTGGCGACTTCCGCAAAACACTTGTCGAGAGACATATCGGCTTGGCACTGTACAAGAAAAGGCACGTCTGGAAGGGGCGCGCTCATGGCGGAGCTGGCAAGAAAAAACAAACTGTTTCCAAGCAACAGGCCGACAGCTTTACGCCACATCCATATATCTCCTCTATCTCAAGGCATTGCAGCCATGCGCCAGAAAGTCTGCTCTCCCTGGCATAAGAACGGCGCGCAGCGTCCAATAGCGCACGCGCGAAAAGCACAGGGAGGTTTCGCGGCAACGTAAAAAAATACGATGCCGCGAAGCCAACATGCTGGAGATAATAACCGTCTTCTGGGCCTACGCGCCGCCGATCAATCTCCGGCAGGATCATCAATCCCGCGATCAATCGGAAGCCGCGCCGCACCCGCTACGGATAGATGTACAGGCCCTGCAGTTCGCCGTTTGTCAGGCTTGAGACGCCAGCGTACACGGTCTTTTGCGCGGAAATAGCCGTGAGCGCACTGGCGAGCAAGCTGTTGGTGTTGGTGGTGCTGACGACAAACCACTTGTTCGTAAAAGCGCCGTTGGTGTCGGTCAGTTTGATGTAGCTGGAAGCTCCGCTGGGACCGACGGCCTGAACCGAGCACGTATACCAAGTCGTAGCCGCATCCGCCACTTTTGTGCCCAAAATCGCACAAAGAACGGAGCAAATCATCATGCACACTAAAGCTTTCTTTAACATTTCCAGCCTCCCGTTGATGCAACGATAAAACGGTTTTCATGATGGCTTACTTGATTGTAGAGGAGTTGTCTGCAAAATGTCAAGCTTTCCCAAGAACAGCTTGAACACGAAAACAAGTTCTCGCCTTTCAACCCCCCAGGCCCCACGTCATGAGGCGAGACTTCTGAACACCGTCGCCTTGCGTGGCGGCCGTATTGGCAGCGCATCCCTAGGGTGCGGGAAAATACGTATCATTACCGTATATTGCCTAAATCACCACTGACTGGACCAGCCCTTCAAGCTCCCAGACAAGGCCGCCGGGTTTCCATTGAAGGCTGTGTTGCGCGCCATGGCGGAAATGGCAGCCCGCACACGCCAAAGACGCGACAATTTCATGACGCTGTCGCATGCCGTCGCCAAAGCTTTCAATACTGTAATACATGGTCAGCAGGCGCTTGCTTTTCGTGCCATGCCTGCGTATCTGGTCTAAATTGCAACGGATACGATCTGTCGGCGGACTATTGGGCCGACATTAGCAAACAAGGCCCGAGACTTGCATTGGACGGCCTACGATTGCTTCGGACAGACCATGCCAAAGCGACAGTTCTTCACGGATTTGATTGATGCGTCACGTTGATCGTTTCGTTGCCAACGTTCTGGACCTTCACGCCCGTGGCCTCCAAGGCGACGGTTGTTGTCGTCTCTGCAGACGGGTTGCTGGAACAACACGGCTTCATGAAGGCCATCCCGGCTTGGGTGGGATACGGACCATCCCTGGCCAATCCTTGCAGGCGCTTGATGGAGAAGGAGCACCGCCACCGGCGGAGGGAAAACATGCCTGAGGTCTTGGCGCTTATTACCGCGCGCGGCGGTTCCAAGGGCATCCCCCAAAAAAACATCGCCCCGTGCGCGGGGCGGCCGCTGATCGCCTGGACCATCGACGCGGCCCGGGACTCCCGGCATGTCTCGGGCATCCTGGTCTCCACCGACGACCCGGACATCGCCGCCGTGGCTCGGACCCACGGCGCGGAAGTCCCTTTCTTACGCCCCCCCGAGCTTTCCCGCGACGACTCGCCGCACATCCCGGTCCTGCTCCACGCCCTGACCTGGCTGCGGGAGCATCAAGGCCGGCTGCCGGACTGGCTGGTCCTTTTGCAACCGACCTCACCCCTGCGTCTGGCTCGGGACGTGGACGACGCCGTGGACCTGGCCCTGGCCAGGGACGCCGACGCCGTGGTGTCCCTGGCCCCGCGCGACGATCTCCATCTGCTGCGGGACCTGGACGAGGCCGGGCGCATCCTGCCCCAGGCCGCCTACGCCCAGGGCTACCAGCCGCGCCAGTCGGCTCGCGCCGGCCACGTCGTCAACGGAGCCGTTTTTCTGATCAAAACTTCGGTGCTGCTGGAAAAACAGACCTTTTACACCGACCGGACCTACGCCCTGGTCATGCCGGCGGCGCGCTCCCTGGACGTGGACACGCCCTTTGACCTCAAGTTGGCCGAACTGCTGTTGCGGGAGCGCGCGTCATGACCCCAGGCGTCATCATCGGCGGCCGGCACATCGGCCCGGGCGCGCCGTGCCTGGTCATCGCCGAGGCCGGGGTCAACCATAACGGCGACCCCGAAACCGCCCTGGCCTTGGTCCGGGCGGCCGCCCAGGCCGGGGCCTGCGCCGTGAAATTCCAGGCGTTTCGCGCCGAAAAGCTGGTGTCAGCCGACGCCCCGGCCTGCGCCTACCAGCGCCGCAACATCGGCGGCGAGCCTTCCCAGCGCGACATGCTGCGCGCCCTGGAGCTGGACGAGGCCGCCCACGCCGCCTGCAAGGCCCTGTGCGAGGAACTGGGGCTTTTGTACCTGTGCACCCCCTTTGAGCGGGAGAGCGCCGATTTTCTGGAGTCCCTGGGCGTGGCCGCCTACAAGATCTCGTCAGGCGACCTGGACAACCACCCCTTCCTGCGCCACGTGGCCGCCAAGGGCCGGCCCATGATCCTGTCCACGGGCATGGCCCGGCTGGGCG
>JAEZBW010000401.1 GCA_023426765.1 Bacillota bacterium | reverse complement strand
CGCTGGCACCGCTCAATGTGATTTCGGTACCATTCAGTTCAAAGGTAACGGTTCCGCTGCCCGCGAAGTTCAAACCGGAAACGCTTGCAATATCTGTGCCGTTTACGGTTGCTGCTTCTGCGGTTCCGCCTCCGCCGCCTCCAAGGCCAATGGCATCGGTTCTCATGCTGTTGATAAAAATAGTAAGGTTTTGACCCTCGTTGGCTCCGATGTGGATGACCGCGCCTCCGCCTGCAGCGGCTGCCGCAGGTGCTTCGGTTGTACCGGCTTCAATACCAATCGTGGCCAGGTCGCCGGATGTTGCTTCGCCGATGGTGATGCTTTCTCCAGCTGCTGCGGTAAACACCAGTTGGCCTGCCCCGGAAGCTCCGGCTTCCCAAGTTACGGTTACCGTTGTGTTGCTGTCGGCTTCCAATTGACTCTGGATCGCCTGTGCCAAAGCTTCTCCATCGGCATAGGCACCGCTGGCGCCGCTGGCACCGCTCAATGTGATTTCGGTACCATTCAGATCGAATGTAACAGTTCCGCTGCCCGCGAAGTTCAAACCGGAAACGCTCGTAAGCTCTTGCCCGGTTACTGTTGCAACTTCTGTGCTGCCACCTGTAGCGCCTCCTTCGGCCAGATCTCCGTTAATCAGCTTTTTCGTGTTGAATTCGGTGTTGTCGGCGATACGATCAATTTCCTCCAGCAACTGGTTGATTTCCTTCTGGATTTCCTTGCGGTCATCCAAGCCATTGGTGTCGGTTGCTGCCTGAACAGCAAGTTCACGCATACGCTGCAGGATGTCATGGGTTTCACTGAGGGCGCCCTCTGCTGTCTGGATTAAGGATATTCCATCCTGCGCGTTTCTGGAAGCTTGTTCCAAGCCCCGGATCTGGCCACGCATTTTTTCAGAAATGGAGAGGCCTGCCGCGTCGTCGCCGGCACGGTTGATCCTGTACCCGGAAGACAGCTTTTCCAAGGATTTGCTACCTTGTGTTGTGTTAATGGTTAATTGACGATAGGTGTTCAGAGCCGCGATGTTATGATTGATACGCATAATAAAACCTCCTTGTTATTGCGCCCGGCGTCCATGCCGGACAATTATGGAATTGCTACAAAAAGACAAAATCAAACCCGGTCGACCAAAGGATTTTTATTGTCTCATTGTATATATCGTAATATTTTACAAACACTTTATACTTATTTAAACAATTTTTATTCTATAGCAACGGAAAGAATTGATTGCAATTGCACCACACCGGTTATGCCGCCGAGTAGCACGGCTTTTGCCTTCAGCCAGCCTTTATTGCAACAGAAGGTCCTCTTTAGCAAAGCCCTCACACTGCAACAGGGTTCCTGCTGCTTAGGTGGCTTGATAGAAAAATATCCAGCAATTTTATTCGTTATTTTCTTTTTTCTCAAGCCTGATGGAGCGTATTACATCCGGATTAATGGGTGTTGTTGCCGCTTGTTTGTTTTCCTGAATAATTTCTTCAAATATCTCTTTCCTGTGAATGGTTACATCCCGCGGCGCGTTAATTCCCAGGCGAATTTGTTCTCCCTGGACGTCGATCACCGATATTTCTATATCGTGGCCGATCATGATGGACTGGCCTTTTTTTCTGGATAAAACCAGCATACTGGTACCCTCCGATAAGCATTTGTTTATTTGTTGGGGTTTGGGCAACGGGCTGGAGGTTCTAAAGCCGTGCTCCTATCACTCGTTCATTATATAGTATTTCACCGGAAATGTCTCATTTTTCATTATAATTTGTTTTCCTCGGTTGTTCTGTAAATTGATGAGCACCGGAGCTTTCAGGTTGACTGTTGTGTTTTTAACATTTTCAGGAACCGTCACAATAGCCAGTGTCAATACATCCTCCGCTTCCCGGATCTGCAGTTCTTCTGTTTCCGAATCATCCACATCCACAAAATATTCCGGATTGATGGAAAACGGATCGGTTACAACAAAAGCAAGATTGGGGTCATCAATGCCTTGAAGCCAGAAGAACAACGCATCCGTTTCTCCTCTTCCAAGCAGGGTATATTTTCTCACATTCTCAAACCCGGGCAAGCCGGACGGAAAATATATGATATCGTTTTCATTCACAATGATCTCACCAAAATGTCTTGTTTGAAGCTGCATAGAATTAACCTCCAATTTCTCTGTTGATTTAATCCTGTAAAATTTATATTGATACATCAATGTTGACTTCCGGATATTGCCGCATATAAACTTCCACTTTTGCGGCGGTATATTGAATGTTCAACTCACCGGGGATGTATTCCGCTTCATAACCGATATGAACCGGATTATTCACCCGCGGCGGCGTTATGGTCACTTCTCCCGGCACCGCATGGAATTTGGGGCCAACGATGGGTGTGTATCCGCCCTGCCTTTGCTTTTGGGGCCATGCCTTGTCAATGGCTATTTCCCGGAGGGGGTTTCCTCCCTTTTCAATCGCTTTCAGCCTGTTCCCTTCGTTTGTTTTGTTCGCGACGAATTCCATTGCTTTCTGCTTTCCCAATTGTGCCAGCTCGGCAATAACATCTGCCGGTTTTTTAAAACCCATCTGGGCCATGGACTGGTACTGGTTGATTTCAAGCACCGGCCTGCGTGTTTTGATGGCAAGCTTTGCATGCTCCTGGTGCATATCCAGCCTGGCCGGTCTATTCGACATATTGAATTGTCCCGGAGTGGTTTGGATGCCAATCAAACCCGGTCGGGTAGTAATTGAAAGCTGCATGATTCTTCATCTCCCGTTTTAACGCAGGAAATCTATCAGACTGGGCTGTATAACCTTTGCACCGGCAGATAGAGATGCGCGGTACACATTTTCTTCATTCTGCAGGTTCATAATGGCTTCGGCCATATCTACGTCCTCATTTTTACTCATCAATTTCGTAAAATTGATGTAGTCATCACCGAGCCTGTTGGCTGTAAGCTCCAGACGGTTCATCCTTGCACCTACACCGGAGCGGACACGTAGAATATTGTTCATGTCTGAATCAATCTGTGATAATGTATTACCCACAGCGCTATGATCCCCTGCATTAAGAGCTGCGATTAACGCATCAAAAGTTCCAATCAGGCTGCTGGTGCCTGTTGCTGCTACATCCAATCCGTTATTGAACAGGTCACTGCCGGTAACATTAATATTGATATCGTCACCGATGCCGATTTCGTATTGGATCTGCTCACTGTTTGTA
>JAEZBW010000396.1 GCA_023426765.1 Bacillota bacterium | reverse complement strand
GAGCAGATAGAAAAAATATATCAGTTAAAAAAGAAATACAGTTAGGTATACGCCAATCACTCCCTGGAAGCCTTCAAATCAAAGGGATTGAAGATTTTGCACTAATTAACTTGTAAACTACCGCTAGGGTGTGAACAGTAACCGTACCAGAGGAGCGTACCCACCGGAACGATCCCACAGGAAGGATAACTCCAGCACTGGAACGCACCACAAGATTCGACCCGCATGGCAGATATCATGGATGGATTTCATAGAAAAACCCTGAACAGTAACGCTCAACTGGGGTGTGCACAGAAGTCTTACTGATGAAAGATGAAATGCCAAACCTGAAAAGAGTCCGAAACCCATCAATGGTTTCGGACTCTGCCGGTTCTTCAGGAAACGAAAAATCTTATTATGTGACGGTTATCCGTCTATAAAGCTACGGGTTGGTATTTCCCTCGCTGAAGTATTTTACGATGGCCTGGGCAACGGTTTTCATCAGCTTTTGCTGACTGGCTTCGTCGGTCAGCCATTCAAATTCAACCGGGTTGGGGACGAAACCGCATTCGATCAGCATCGATGGAGCCCATGTACCTTTGACAACATAAAAGTTCTTCTGGTGAATCCCATTATTTTTCCGGCCCAGAGTGGTGAGGGTCTGGTCGAGTATGGTCTGGGCGAGTGTACTGGAATGCGCTTCCCGATAATAGGTGGAAAAACCGAAATATTTGGAATTATCCACATTATTGGCCATTGCGTTGGCGTGAACGGAAATAAACATATCAGGCCTGGCTTTTTTGGATGCAATCAGCCGGTCGGCCAGTGATAAGTCCACATCGGTTGTCCTTGTCATCAGAACGGACGCCCCCAGGGCCTCCAGTTCTGCTTTCAGCCTGAAACCATTGTCCAGATTCATATCCTTTTCGGAATATTTCAAGCCCAACGGGCCGACAGCGCCTGTTTCGGCCCCGCCATGACCGGGATCCACCATGATCGTGATGCCGGTAAGCGGTTTATCACCCACTGTTGCATAAACCCGGTGCTTGAAATGAATATCCAGCCCCTGTTCGGTCTTCTCTATTATGAAGCCCTCCATAAGCCGGCTGTTCTTCAAGTTTAATGTATATACAGTGGTAAGTTTGCTGTTCGAGGCAGTAATGGAAGAGAACAGGGTGTTTTCCGGCAAGGCGGGAGTACCTGCCTTGGAACTCGTCGAGATGTGAATCTTTAAGGCTTTACTGTCGGAATTGATGTATGCGGCAGGTAAAGCGGTTGTTTTCAGCCTTAGCGTATCCCACCGGTCACCCGGAATATATTCAGCGAACTCTAATACAGGCTTATTTGAAATTTCAGATGTAATCTTTACAGACGATTTTAAAATATACTGACCATTGGACAAGCGCGCGAAGTTTCCGGTCAACGAAGTGATGGTATCTACCATGCCGGCGTACAGTTCATGATAACCTCCGCCATCTGTGTCGGGTGACCTGTAGGTATAAGTTCCGTCGTTTTTCACTTCAGCATAATAAGGAGCACCTTCCATGATCACACCAACACTCGCTGGCGCTTTTCTGGTCTTTGTGGTTCCCTTGTAGCTCATTTTATAGACAGGAGCGCCAAGATCAATAACCCGTGGCGTGCCTGTATAGGTGGGAAGCGTGTAAGTATACGTATAGGTTACGACATAAAGACCATTACCGTTTGCAGTCTTTTCGGCAGTCATTTTATAGCTTTTCCCGTTCAATTCCACTGTGACGGTGGAACCGGCCGGAGCCTTGCAGGACAGGGTGATTTTCTCACCGGGAGCGCGGTACTCCTGTGTTTGCGGATATGCCGAGGACTGCGGAATGTCGGCTGACTGCATTGGTTTTGCAGGCTCGGGCTGTATCCTGTGTATCACGCGGGTGTCACTGGAAGTTCCCTGAGTGATCGTAAAGGTGTTATCCCCATAGGCCAAAGGAACCAAAACCCCAAAGTAACCTTTTATGGAACGGTTTTTCACCGGTTCCCCATTCAGGTACAAAGGCTGATTTGGGTCGGAAACCCCGCATAGATAAAACTGGGAATAGCTTGTGCGCAGGTTTTCCAACGGCTTGGAAAAGGATACGGGAAGGGTCGCGTCGGGATTGTCACGTATTTGATAAATAGAGCGGATGGCCTGAGCGAGTGCGGAATTGTCGGCAAGTGCCCGATAGCTGGAAAAGACACTGCCCTTGATTCGATTCTCATTTTCATTGAGCTTCAGTTGTTTAACAATTTCAGAAGTTCCGTACCAGGCGCTTTTTGAATCGTTGCTTCCAGCCTTGTAAGCTGCGTGACCGATATACAGATCCACTTTGGATTGGCTGACAGCGTTTTTCCACCAGGAAATCAGTTTTTGGTAATCTGCAGCAGGATATCCGATATTCCAGAAAACCTGCGGGACAATATAGTCGACGATTTCTTCCTGAATCCACTTCAGGGAATCGGCATAGTACTGATGATAGGATTCCTGGCCCGAGGTGGCGCTTCCCAACGGGTTACCGGGTTGATTTGCCCAAATGCCAAAGGGGCTGACGCCAAAACGCAGCTCTTTGCCGCTGGCATGAACAGCGGCGTGAACCTCACCGAGAAGCGCATTCACATTATTTCTGCGCCAGTCGTCCATGCTTTCATTGCCTGACTTGTATTGATCGAATGCGGCTTTATCCTGGAAAACCCTGTCAGGGTAGAAAAAGCCGTCAAAGTGAATGCCATCCACGTTATACTTCAGAACGATTTCCATGGTGCTGTCAACAATAAGCTTTCGGACATCGGGAATACCCGGATTAAAGTATAAATTTCCGTCGGGTTGCTTTACCACCCAGTCCTGATGCTGGTAAGCAGGGCTTGATGAAGCCAATGCTGAAAAATCCTGCGCCGGTTCTTCGTAAGCTTTCTTTGTAACCCTGAAGGGAGTGATCCATGCATGCAGTTCCAGGCCTCGTTTGTGTGCTTCATCAATCCAGAATGCCAGCGGATCGAAGCCCTGATCGGGCGGAACTCCCTCCTTGCCGGTTAAAAACCTGGACCACGGGAAATATTCCGATGGATAAATGGCATCGGCAGCAGGACGCACCTGAAGAAAAACAGCATTCAGCCCCAGGCTTTGAATCGTGTCCAAAATACTGACGGCTTCCTGTTTTAAGGTTTCAGCGCTGGTTGTGGGCTTTACAGGATAATCGGTGTTTGCAGCCGTGGCTACCCATACGCCTCGAAGTTCACTGTGGGCAGGCTGGGGCGGGGCTTCCTGATTTGCAAAGGAAGGCAGCCCAAAGGATAAAGAGATCACCAGAATGGTTAGAAGAATTTTTCTTATGTACATATCCGGACCCTCCAATTGGATTGAGGATTCTTATTTTCAGTATAGCAAAAAAACACAGAAAATGACCGGTTTCTACATAAACGTAAAAAAGATGTAACATTCAAGGGGTTTTGAGTAAATATGCAACTATCCCTTCTGCGACCTTGATTCCGATGCATATTTATACTATAATGAGAACATTGCACCCAACAAAAAATGGAGGAGGAAATACATAATGAAAACAGTAAAGAAAGCTCTTGTAATTATTCTGGCTGGAATATTGATGCTTGCAGGAACAGCCTGCTCAGGCGGGGGAGGCAAGGTACTTACAATGGCAACAAACGCGGCATTTCCGCCCTACGAATATTATGAAAGTGAAAAAATTGTGGGGATTGACGCTGAAATTGCAGAAGCCATTGCAAAGAAACTGAATATGGAACTGAAAATTGAGGATATGGAGTTTGGCTCCATTCTTATCGCAGTACAAACCGGAAAAGTGGACATGGGCATGGCCGGTATGACCATCACCGAAGACAGGCTTGTCAATGTAAACTTCTCCACACCGTATACGACAGCTTCACAGGTTGTTATTGTGACCGAAGATTCTGCTATTACCGGAGTGGATGATCTGGCCGACAAATCCATCGGGGTACAGGAAAGCACCACCGGGGATATCTATATCAGTGATGAGTTCCCGGATGCCGACGTTCAGCGTTACAGCAAAGGTGTCGAAGCCGTTCAGGCCTTAATCCAAAGCAAGGTGAGCGCAGTGGTTATCGACAGCGAGCCCGCAAAGGTGTTCGTAAAGCAGAACCAGGGGCTGAAGATTCTGCCTGAAGCCTATACCACAGAGGAATATGCCATAGCGATTTCCAAGAAGAACGAGGATCTGCTGAAGAAAATCAACACCGCCCTGGCAGAGCTTACTGATGATGGAACGATTCAAAGGATTATCGATAAATATATTTCTGCAAAATAATTAAGGATGAAAAAGTCCGGCGGGATGGCTGATAACCGTCCCCGGGAGCCGGATCGGAAATTCGGTTTATTCATAAAAAACCGTATGGGTGTGTAAATATCTACGAAACCATGCAGGCTTTCAGGCTTGGAAGCCGGTATCATATGAATAAACGGGGTTTTCCGAACGGTCTCCTTATGCTTTATGGAGAAGGAGTGCGGCTTTGACCGAATGGATTGAAAACCTGAAAATTAAGTTTATCAACAACTTTATCACCGATAACCGATGGAAGTATTTATGGGATGGTTTGGGTGTCACTGTGAAAGTGACATTTTTTGCGGTTCTGATCGGCATTCTGCTTGGTTTCACCATTGCCGTCATCCGGGCCACCCATGATAAAACCGGGAAGCTGAAAATTCTGGATTTCTTCGCAAGGGTCTATCTGACCGTCATCCGCGGCACCCCGGTGGTTGTTCAGCTGCTGATCATCTATTTTGTCATCTTTGCATCGGTGAATATCGACAAGGTGCTGGTGGCCATCATTGCATTCGGCATAAATTCCGGCGCTTATGTGGCTGAAATTGTCCGCTCGGGCATCATGTCCATCGACCAGGGCCAAATGGAAGCCGGCCGCAGCCTGGGGTTCAATTATGTGCAGACGATGTACCACATTATCCTTCCCCAGGCCTTCAAGAATGTTCTTCCGGCACTGGCCAACGAGTTCATCGTGCTGCTGAAGGAGACTTCGGTTTCAGGGTTCATTGCCCTGCAGGATCTGACCAAGGGCGGAGATATCATACTGGGACGAACTTATGATGCATTAATGCCCCTGCTTGCCGTAGCGTTGATATATCTGGTGATTGTCATGCTGTTATCAAAGGGCGTTGAATGGATGGAGAGGAGGCTTCGCAGCAGTGAACACTAACGTTTTAATCAAAGTTGAAAATCTGCAAAAAAGCTTCGGTGCACTCCATGCCCTGAATGGTATCAATGCTGAGATCAGAACGGGTGATGTGGCTGTTGTAATAGGCCCTTCGGGCAGCGGTAAATCCACATTTCTCAGGTGTCTGAACCTGTTGGAGTTTCCAACCGGAGGAAAGGTATACTTTGAAGGGGTTGATATTACCGATCCGAAGGTGGACATCAATCAGCACAGACAGAAAATGGGGATGGTTTTCCAGCAGTTTAACCTGTTTCCCCATATGACGGTGCTGAACAATATGATTCTGGCACCCGTCAAGCTTCTGAAAAAAAGCCGGGAGGAAGCGGTTAAAACTGCCATGGAACTGTTGGACAGGGTGGGGCTGGCCGACAGAAAGGATGCTTATCCTTCCCAGCTGTCCGGCGGACAGAAGCAGAGGATCGCCATTGTACGGGCTCTTTGCATGCAGCCCGATGTCATGCTGTTTGACGAACCGACCAGCGCCCTCGATCCCGAAATGGTGGGGGAGGTTCTGGACGTGATGCGCAACCTTGCCAAAAGCGGGATGACCATGTGTGTGGTCACCCACGAAATGGGCTTTGCTCGCGAGGTTGGCACACGGGTGATCTTCATGGATGAAGGGAAAATCGTAGAGGAAAACGCTCCCGATGAATTGTTTTCACACCCTTCCAGCCCACGGCTGAAAAGCTTTCTGGCAAAGGTGCTGTAGGGCAGAAAAAAGTAACAGGCGGCAGGATATATTTCCTGCCGCTTTTTTAAACATTTTTTTACACCGTCCTGTTTATCATGCGGCAGACTGGATAAAAATAGTATAGTATTTTCTGTAAACCAAGGGAGTTCCCCTTGCATTCCCAATCAATCCAATGACTGAATAGTGAAGTGAGGTTTTCAAGATGAAAGATTCGAAAGCGAAAAAACCGACGACAAAGAAAACCAATCCCGAAGAAGACAGGGAATTGACCCTGGACGAATTGGAGAAAGTAGCAGGCGGCTTCTCCTTAAGGGACGCCGGCAAGGTTATTCCAACAGATATCGATGATGATACGGAATCCAAGGTATAATCATTGTTTTCGACCGCAGATCACGTCCTGAATAATCATTGAGATTTAGACCACTATATCATGCCCTCTTGAAGCGGCCGGTACCACTGCATGCATCTCATCTGCCTTCGAAAGAACGCTTTCGCAGCATAAAGCCAATTTCTCCTGCGGTAAGAGGACAAGTTATTCCATGGTATCAGAAGTACAGGAGGGTTTTACCATGAAAAAACTGTTTGCTTTCTTCGTGTCTATTGCAGTGCTATTTACCTGCGTGCCGGTTTACGGACTTGAAATGTCGGATTTGAACGGATTGCAAAATGAGGAGGATTTAAAACAGGCCATTCAGGGAGAACCATTATGGGTGGAAAGCTTCCCGAATGGCCTGTTTAATTTCGTTGGAACCCAATACCGGCTTCAGGAATCCCAGGAGTTCCTTGAAATTGCCATAGCCCGCCAGGGAGGCACTGCAGGGGACGTATCGGTGGATTTCAAAGCGATTGATGTCTCCGCTGAATACGGCAGGGATTATGTGATCCGGGTGTATGAAAACAACCGGGCCGCCCAGATGCAGAAGAACGAACATGCCGTTCCCCTAATAGACACGCTGAACAATGGAGCGTCCCTGAACATCAGTCGTTCCGACAACGAACAGACAACCGTACAGCAGGCAGTTTACTCACCGGATGTAATTGCCCCTGATTTGAATATTCCCCCTAATCAAAGCTCCGGCGATGAAGACCTGCACACAGATGAAGGATCACAGCCGGGCGAACCCGATGAACAGATGACGATGAACGCCGATCAGGCCGGTGATTCAAACCCGGACGGTCTGGATGCAGCCCAATCCTTTATTGACCTGGAACCTCAGGTGGTGGAGCTTGGAAGCAAAGTGCAGAAAAAGTCGTTGCGTCAGCTGAAGGAAGCAGCACTGAACCGGGAAAGCGACCGTCCGGACTGGAAGGAGGTTGACCTGGGAACCATTGAAAAACTGAAGCAGGAATACGACGAGTTCTTTTACAGTCTTCCCGGTGCTGAAACAACCATTGAATTCAAGGATGGAGAGTACATTAAATATCTATATATTGTTCCTTTAAATGACAGCCTGTCGGAAAGCGAGGAACAAATCCTTTTCGCGCTGACGAACCCAACGGGCGGCGCTGCGAGAGGCGAGTTTTATATGGCTTACGCCAACATCGGGGATGATGAGGAAGTCGAGGCATCCACCTTTGAACTGAACGAAGAGTTAATTGTTGCAGAGAACGGACAGGCCAGTGTAATCGTCAGGCGCACAGGAGGGCTGAACCAGTATGCATCGGTTTATATCGGCACCGAAACTAACACCGCGGTACCCGAAATAGATTATGTACCTGGGCTGCAGGAGCTGCTGTTTACGCCGGGAATGACCGAACAAACCATCATGGTGGATATTCTGCAAAATCCAAAGCGGGAACAAACCCGTGAATTTACCATTGCATTGGATCGGGAAAACAAAAACGTGATTGCCGATAAATCACAGACAAGGGTGTTGATTCTGCCTGAACCAGACCCGGTGAAGCTGCTGGCTGCAAGGGACTATACAGCGCCTGACTATCTGCAATCGGCGATTTATGACAACCGCGGCGTAGAAAAAATATCCCCATATGGATATTCACCTCAAAAGGGACAATGGGCTGTTGTTGGTCGGGATTTTCTGGCCGGATCAAGCTCAGGGACGGCATACAGCTCCGGAGACGAACTGAGGTTGAGAACAAACGGTTCAACCTCATATGCGGAATCCAACCAGGTAAAACTATACGGCGTATCAGGCGTTCACTTCGAAGCCGGTAATGCAGGCTGCGGATATCATTGGACCGACAGCTACTTCTTTGGGCTGATAAAGGAAGCCAGATCACAGCATGAGTTTTCAACTTCTTTATATGTCAAGGCAACTATCAGCATCCTGAATATCAACCTCACGATACCCGGTGTCTTGTGGAGTCAAAAAGGCAATTTCGGAAGAAAAGGAATTTATCTCGATATCAATGAAACCCTGTGGCAGGCTAACAAAATTGGTTTTACCACAACCGCCTCATCGAATAATCAAAGCACCGCGGACATTGGCTGGCTGCGGCTTTATTTGAAGGAGTACTCCCTGCAGCTTAAAAATGATGAAGCCAATGTTCCAAAGTTTTCAACCACCGAATATAGCATCCAGAATCAAAACCTGAAAAAGGTGAACACAATCTTCAGCAGCCAGCCCGGATCTCTTTCGATTAAAAGCATCTATTCGAACGTGGGGAATAGCCGGAATTTTACCCCCCTGGCTTCATCCGCAGGGGTATACCGCTCGG
>JAEZBW010000263.1 GCA_023426765.1 Bacillota bacterium | reverse complement strand
AAGATCATGGTCATACCAAACGGCGTCAACCTGGAGGATTATGCAGCCCGTCCGCGGGAGCGCGCCGCCGATGCGCCCGTGCGGGTCGGTTTCGTGGGGTGGTTCCGTCCCTGGCACGGTCTTGTGGAAATGTTGCGGGCACTGGACGACCACGGTCTGTTCCAGGCCGGCGCCGAACTTGTTCTGGTCGGCGACGGCCCCTCCCGGCCGGATCTGGAACGAGTCATCACCGCGCGCCGGCTGCAAGGTCGGGTGACGATCACTGGCCCGGTCGACCGCCAGACGCTTTTCGCTCATTTGGCAGCCATGGACATCGCGCTCCAGCCGGCGGCCACGCTCTATGCCTCGCCGATGAAGCTTCTTGAATACCTAGCCGCCGGTAAAGCCGTGGTCGCCCCGGACCAGGACAACATTCGCGAAATAGCGCGACACGACGTGGAAGCGGCGCTCTTTACGCCTGGAGATTGGACCGACTTCGCCGTCAAGGTTTCCGAACTGGCGGTAGATCCGGAAAAACGCGCTCGTTTAGGCGCGGCAGGACGTCGTTCCATCGTGGAGCACAAGCGTACCTGGGTTGAAAATGCAGCCCAGGTCGCTGGGCAGTTCCGCGCCAACTCCGACAGATCAGGTTGAGTCAGCAACCGAAGCACGCGTATGCCAGACAACGGCAACTTCGATGCCGCATGTTCAGGCCAACGAAGAGCCGTCACGGCAACAGCCCTATATTCTTATCAAACACAGTCACTTATAACGCGAAGTATCATGATTCGACAGCAGCTCCGCGTCCTCTGGTCACGAGAGATCCGAGGAGGCGACACGGATTGTTCGGAGCTCGATGGAATCCCCAAGAATTGCGCCGGACACGCCGACATGAAGCATGTCTGGCGCGTCCGGCGCTTCCTGCATCGCCGCAATCTGGCAGGCAACAAGAGAAAGGTTGTAAACTTATCCGGAAATAGTCGGAGAACTTTACGCGCTTCGGCGGCTCTCGCGGCGCTTCATAGCAACTGCGCTCACAAGACCGATCCCCATAAGAAACATGGAGGCAGGTTCGGGCGCCACGGCAATGGGTGGATCGGCCGCGATCCAGGCACTGCGGGTGCCGCAAATCGCCTGCAGATGGGCGGCGGCGTAGTAGGAATTGCCATCTCTTTCGGTGTAATAATCAAAATCATCAGCCTGAAGCCCCGCGACACTCGATATCAACAATTGTGTAGTCGAATCATCATTCAATCTGTTTCGTGAATGCGCCGTCGGATAAACAATATCAATATCGAACGTATGAACAGGACCAGCCTTTTCTGAATCCTTCTTTGCTGCATATCCCAGAGGACGTACACCATCAATATATTGAATTTTTAGCTTAGACAGCGACTTTGCAGGATTATAATTGAAATATATATCCGATATAAATTCAGAACTACCGAGATCTGTGGTCGAGATAGTCAACAGAACGCCTCCTGCGACATCTTCAAAAGACAAAGAGCCCCACGGGCCTGTCTCTCTTGGCGACGAACCAGAATACAAGGTATCAAAATTAAACGTCACAACGGAAGCCTTGGCCGGCATGGAAAACAGCGACAGCACAATGACCCACGCAAATAGCTTCATGAAATTCAACATGTAACCCTCCATTTGCTCCCAAGCGGTCAACATGGCTATGCAGCGTTATTCACTTCCAGACTGCAAGACAATATGCAAGCATCATACCACGAAACACTTAACTCCCCGAGACGCGACACGCCCCACCAGGGACAGCATTCCGCTCATCGACTGAATTAATTTGAGAACTAACAATACAGTTACATGCCAACATTGCCGCTGACGACAGAGGCGCATGCCCAACCGCCACAACGACCCAACCACAGTCGAGCCACCAAAAAATCCAACCGTTGATTAAAACTCTCCCATACAAGCCTGAACGAAGGGCATCCGTCCAGACGCCTGCACAACAGGGATCGCCCCGAGTTCAGGGAATTCAGACAGAAGCGAGGGGAGACAGACGTTGCTGACAAGGCATGCAACGTCGCCAGAGGAAAGCGCGTGCGAGGTGATCACGCTACCAAAAGGTTCTGCAGGCTAGCTTAAAAAAGGAAGAAAGGTAGACGACAATTCGCTTGCTGTCACAAACAATACAACAGAACAAAAAAATAAAGATTATTTCTCCGAGTAATACTGCAAATAATACGTGGCAAGCTCAACACTATTACGGCAATCAAGCTTCTGCTTCAAACTAAGTTTATGCTTCTCAACTGTCCTATGACTAATAAATAGCGCCTCGCCGATCTCCTTGTTCTGTTTTCCCTTTGCAACAAGGCAAAGAACTTCACGCTCACGTCGCGACAAATTATCGATTGGAGCATTACTCCCAGGAGAATTATTTCTACACCAGCCAATAACATATTGCATAATGCTGGGCGTGATATACATATTGCCGCCAGCCACAGAAACTATAGCCGAGTACAATTCGTCAAAATGAATTGATTTAAGAACATATCCGTCGACTCCAGCAGACAACGCACCTCTCACCGTCACGGGACCGTCATACGCGGTCAAAGTTAAAACCTTTATCCGAGGGTGACGCAATTTAATATCTTTTACAAGACCCAATCCCATTTCAATAGAAGGCAGCCCAAGATCAACTGTTACAATGTCAGGCGGAACACAAGTAATGAGATGCAACGCCTCACTTGGGGTAGCTGCACATCCAACAACCTCAACAGACGGAAAGCCGCTCAGAAAGAATTTGAGCCCCTCTCGGGCAAGTTCATGATCATCAACAAAAAGTACGCGTATCTTTCCCATACCCACCTCGCGCAAAGAATACAACATCACACCCATCAAGCACAGCACAACAATATTGGCATATCAAAAAAAATGCAACCATTACACGAAAAAAACAATTCCCTACCAGACATTAACAAAAATTGTACACGCACCACACAACAGACAACGCCAAGGCAACAGCAAACGTCAGAGAATGACTTTATCGATAAAAACCAGAACCATGTCAAATCCACAACAGCTTATCGGCACCATCGCCAGAAGGCTCAAACCCAACAAACACTAATGCTGAGCAAGAGACAGTCAAATCGCACACTTAAACAGGAAACACATCTTTGCCGCACAACTGAAAGACATAAACAGCAGCAATCACATACCCCCATAGACAATATTGCAAAAACAGACATAGAGCCAACACAGATATGTGGCGAAGCAAAATCCAACCAACAATTGCCAGTCACAGGCGTAGCCCCAACAATCTTAGAACAACATCTCCCCAAGCATCTTTACGCAACGACACCCACACAACTACAAAACGCCTGGTAAGAATACAACTCATTGTGTACTTAAAGTATTTATTCTTGAAGAGTTCCTCGGAAATCATGACACACAAACACCAACACCAGCAGACGACAGCTCGTCGCGCACCTACAACGCTTCCATCTGACTGCGCAACATATGAACATGCATCACAATCGACCACAGAAATTCAAGACACCAAAGAACAGTCTACCCGACAGGGCAGCGCCATCCCCATCAGTCTCTCGACTACAAATCTAAGAAATACCATTTGACCAAGTCTAGTCGCCACAATCTCACTAAAAATAATCACCGAACCAACACTGCATTAATATCGCAAGAGACTCTTTCTTCAAAGTAGTTTACTTGAAATTATTTCATCCTTATCATTGCCAGTCTTTATACGAATCAACGGACCGCGCCCACAAAAAAAAAAACGGCACAATAATTTAGGAACCTTACGCAATCCTCAAACAACTATTAACACAATAATCCCTAAAAGCAAAGATGCAACGCGCACTAAAACAAAAGGTCACTATTTTTTAGACGCTTTGGACACCTCATCGCCATCCCGATATGTATTTTGGCCAATCGCCCAAACTCCTCGGCACGATTTTGGCGCGTTGTAGCGGCCTAGGGTTTTCTTGGACACCGACCTTGCGGCATGAAACTGCCGCTCGGGAGGGTGTAGCACGCAGAGAGAGCGAGGAGCGAATTCTGGGCGCGTCACAAGCCCCAGGCCGCGCCGCAGCTGCTTCGTGGCGAAGCCATTGACTTAGCGAGCCGGGAGTTGGGGGTAATCACCGGGAGGCTGTCCCAATAGCGCGACACCTTTCTTAATGAGCTGGTCGCGGAAAATTGAACAGTCTGCTAAGCTATGGTCCTCAAACGAGGAGGACGGTTTTCGATGTCCCAGCGACGGAAGTTTTCAGCGGAGTTCAAGGCCAAAGTGGCGCTCGAGGCCCTGTCCGGCGAGTTGACCTTGGCTGAGTTGGCCAGCAAGTACGACGTGCATCCGACACAGATCGCCGACTGGAAGCGTCAGACCAACGAAGGCATGGTCGCGGCTTTTTCCGGGAGGGTGGCGAGCGTGCAGAAGGATGCCGCCGCCGAAATCCGAGAACTCGACGCCAGGATCGGGCAATTGACCGTGGAAAAGGATTTGTTAGAGCGAGCCTTCGCCAAACGGTGAGTCGCAGTCGAAGGCGTGGGATGGTCGAACGCGGGCATCCCCGGCTCAGTATTTCCCGCCAGTGCCACATTCTCGGACTGGCCAGGTCGACTTGGCGTCATGGGGCGGGTTAATGGAGCCAGTCGTTTCATTGCCAGCCGGCTCGGACTTTCCCTCGTTGTTTGATGGTTATGCCACGCTTTCGCAAGCGCTTTCCGCGAGCCTTGGCGAGCGGTAGCTCTTCCCGTTGAGGACAAGCCGGCATGCGCGCCCGCCGACAACTTGGTACCATCGCCCCAAGTGCGAGTCGGCCATGAACCTGGACCTGGTGCGGCGTATCGACAAGCAGTTTCTAGAGACACCGTTTTACGGATCGCGTCAGATGCGACTGCATTTGAGCATCAGGACATCGTGCTCGGACGCGGACGTGTGCGGCGGTTGATGCGCAGGATGGGGCTGATGGCGATCTACCAGAAGCCAAAGACCAGTCAGCCGCATCCAGGGCACAAGATCTATCCGTATCTGTTGCGCTGGTTGCAGATTGATCGGCCAGACCAGGTGTGGTGCGCCGACATTACGTACGTGCCAATGAAGCGAGGCTTCCTGTATCTGGCGGCCATCATGGACTGGCACAGCCGGGCAGTGCTGGCTTGGCGGCTGTCGAACACGATGGACGCGGATTTCTGCGTGGCAGCCCTGGAAGAGGCCATGAATCAATATGGCGTGCCGGAAATTTTCAACACGGATCAAGGGGCCCAGTTTACCGGCCAGGAGTTCACCCACGTTCTCAAGGAGGCCGGTGTCGCCATCTCCATGGATGGCAAAGGCCGGTGGATGGACAACGTTTTCATCGAACGACTGTGGAGATCGGTGAAATGGGAATGCCTCTATCTGCGCGAACTCGAAACCGGCACTCAGGCCCGGCAGGCTCTCGGGAACTGGTTTCGTTTTTACGATGAGCAGCGGCCGCATACCGCTTTTGACGGTCGTCGACCAATGGATGTATACCGACAAGGCCAAAAGGCCTCAAAGGCGGCATGAGACCAACCGGGCTATAGCTTAAAAACGCCGCCAACCTGTCCAATCTATCCAGACCACCTCATGAGGCCCAGGCCGAGAAATGGACCAGGGAGCAGGAGACCGGCATCAAGGAGAGAGAGCAGGAGGAACTGGAGACCGGCAAGAAGAAGCGAGGGTGAAGCCCAAGCCGCTTGATAAGAAGGTGAACGACGCGGCCAAGGCCAACATGACGGATCAGGAAAGCAGGATCATGAAGAACCCGTCATCGCAATGACGCTGGCAACAGGCAGCCAGAAGGAGGCCGGACTGTTGCTTGGAAACATTATTTTTGGCTGAACTGCTTCGGGTCAATGTCATGCTTGCGCAGCAGGTCGTAAAAAGTCGGTCGGCTCACGCCAAGCGCTTCTGAAGCCTTGACGATATTGCCCTCAAAACGCTTAAGCGACTGGCACACCATCTGTTTCTCCAGCTGATTGCGCGCATCTCGCAAGGACGCGTTGGGCCCCGCATGTTCCGCAGTTTGAGGATCGTCCCCGAACCCAAGATTGGACGGCAGGATACGTGGCTCCTCGGCCAGGATGACGGCGCGGCGGACTTTGTTCTCCAACTCGCGAACATTTCCCGGCCAATGATAGTTCAGGATGGCGTCTATGGCCGAGGGCGAAAAGCCCAGGAGCTTCTTGGGCAGTTGCCGACTGTGGATATTAAGAAAATGGTTGGCCAACAACATGATGTCGTCGCCACGTTCCCGCAACGGCGGCAGGTGGATGGCGACCACGCCGATGCGATAATACAGATCCTCGCGGAACTGACCGTTGCGCATGGCCTCATGGATGTTGACGTTGGTGGCGGTCAGGACACGAACGTTGGCTTCGAGGGTCTTTCGCCCGCCCACCCGCTGGAACTGCATGTCCTGAAGAAATCTCAGGAGTTTTACTTGCAGGTGGACAGGCAGTTCACCGATCTCATCCAGAAAGAAAGTGCCGTTCTCGGCGCATTCCACCTTGCCCTTCACCGTGCTGGTGGCTCCGGTAAAGGCTCCGCGTTCATGGCCAAAAAACTCTGACTCAAGCAGGTTCTCAGGGATGGCTCCGCAATTGATGGACACCAGGGGATGGCTGCGACGCGGGCTGGACAGGTGTATGCCCTTGGCGACGAGTTCTTTGCCCGTTCCGGATTCGCCGTGGATGAGCGCGGGAACATCCGAGGCCGCGACCTTTTCGATCAAACTGAAAATTTTGCGCATGGCCGAGCAGTTGCCGATGATGCCGTGCACGGGTTTGACGGCCGCTTCAGGGGAGGAGGCGCCTATCTCGATCAGATGAAAAGCTCGGCGGAGCATGACCTTAAGTTCGCCAAGATCGATAGGTTTGCGGAAGAAATCGTATGCTCCGCGCTCGATGGCGCTTCGCGCGTCGCTGCGG
>JAEZBW010000250.1 GCA_023426765.1 Bacillota bacterium | reverse complement strand
TGTTCATGCGACCTCCTATTCCGACGATCGTCAGGTAATGGAGTTTCTGAGCGATTATTTTCAGGCTCATGGGCATCATACGATTTTCGCAGCGCCGGATCATATCGTCTGGGACCGTCATAGGGCTTTTTGTATTCTGGAAGGTGATGAAGGCCCTATCGATGGAATTGCGCGCTTTTTCCCTTTGGAATGGCTTACAAACCTGCCCCGGAAATCAGGCTGGAAGGGGTACTTTGATTGTAAGGTACCTTCCTGTAACCATCCTGCTGCGATACTGACCCAATCCAAACGGCTGCCGCTGGTCTGGGATGAGCTGGGAGTTGATATTCCTGCATGGAAAAAATTATTACCCGAAACCAGAGACCCTAAATCGATAAAACCGCAAGATACCGATTGGATATATAAACCGGCTTTCGGAAGAGTGGGAGGGGGAATCTCCATTCGGGAAGCAATTACCGGCAAAGAACACAAGCTTATTCAAAAAGATGCACGCAGGCAGCCCGGGGACTGGGTTGCCCAACGGAAATTTACCAGTCGGCCGTTAACGGACATCAATGGTGAAACCTATCATTTATGTGTTGGCGTGTTTACGGTGAATGGAAAGAGCGCCGGTTTTTATGGGAGGATAAGCCCATATCCGCGGATTGATGACAGAGCCAAAGACATTTCACTGTTAGTATCAAAGGGAGGAAACAATCATGAGGGATAGTCTGGAAACCTATAAAATTTGGGCACCTGAGGATTCAGTATGGTCACAGTGGGCTAAACCCGTTTTATTTATCAAACAGGCCCAAGTCAATTTTAACCTTGGCGCCATACCTGACGTGCAATGGATTCAGAGCATGGATAGACAAACCATGTTGATTGTTGACTTGCCTGGAGTAAGCGGAGTCCTTGAGAGCCTTGCTTTAGCGCGTTTAGGTTACCGTCCGGTTCCTTTGTATAATGGAGTGGACGGGCGAACGTCTTTCATGATTGTTAAGGTTGCCGATATTGCATCAGCCCTGTTCCAGTATGAAGAAACACTGATGAGCTTTTTTGTGCGTTCCGATGCCCCTCCGGTGTTCATGCTGGATTCCAACAGGATGAACGGAAGCGGAAAAATGCCGGGAACCTATGATAACCGATGGTGTGTTTTCCCCCAGGACATGCCTTCTGCTGCATTTCTGGTCAAAGAGGGAATCCGCAGAATTATTGCACGATCTTCCGGTATTCAAAATGACCTATCCCATATTTTACACCGATATCAGGAGAATGGTATTGATATTTATCTGTGCGCCGGTCATGAGCCGGTAAAAATTGAACACGTAAAGCCCTCACAATATAAAAGCCTGTCTTACCGTTTCAAGACCATTCTCGGGTTAACCAGGAACAGTGCCGGCGGTTTTGGCAGCAAAATACCTGAAGCGACATACAGCGATTCGGGAACGAGATATTATGGGTTTGGATGAGTGGAGCTGCTTGAACGACTCAGTCCATATGCCATCAAAACCTATCACTTAATATCGTTAACACGCTTAGAAAGCCGAAGAAAGATGAAATGGGAGCGATAAAGGGTGAAAATGTGACATATATCACAGAAAGAATATCAGATATTGTTATAATGAGTGTAACTATCTTATTACGTAAATCTTCATCAAGCTTGGATTTAACGACACATATTTGAACAAGAATTCAACAATTCGTGAAGGCCAACAGGAGGTAAGCTTATGTTCTGTAAAGATTGCGGAAATGAAGTGCCAAATGACAGCTTATTTTGTCCAAATTGTGGTTCCAGAAATGAAAAAAGCAGTCCGTCAGGCAATACAAAAAGATGTGAAACGTGTAAGAAGGAATTCACCGGAGATCAGCTTTTTTGCGATTCATGTGGCGGAGTTTTGGTGCAGGGAAATGCTTTGCAGGGCGAGAAACAGCAGCCTCAGCAGGTTTACTCGAGTTCACCGAATCCTCCAAATCATGTTCATGTCCCTCCGTACGCCCAAAACTCATCCGCATATGGGGCTCAGGTTCCACCGAATGCGACACCCCAAATGCCTCAGTATTCAACATATGCCGCCAATCCGGTAAAAAAGAAAAGCAAGGTCGTTCCCATTTTTCTCACAGCTTTCCTTGTTACCATCGGAATCGCTGCAGTGCTAATAATAAGTAACGGAATAGCAGATAAAAAGCAAAGCAATGTACCCAAAGATAGCCCTGTTACGAATAATACCAACCCAACCGGCAGTATAAAAGATCCGCTGAATACCAGTAACGGCAGTGAACTGAACTATCTGTATTCGTATACCGAGCTTCCCGATGTGGTGAGTCTGGATTCCGATAAAAGATTTATCTATTCCACCATTTATAACGAAGACGGAATAGTCGTATATACATACCTTTTTTATGATGAAAATGCATCCGATGCAGATTTTTATCGGGCCTGTGAAGATTACAGCCAATTAATACAGGTGGAAAACAGTTTTGTTTATGAAAAGGAGTATACCGAACAACAATATGAGCAGACAGGAGAGGCTGCGAACTACCTGACAAGAGATGATTACGGCCTCTCCATCACAGCCGGTATAGAGGACTCACTGCGGTATGCGTTTATTACCATATTCCCATTAAGCGATGAGTCCCCAAGCAATGACACACCGCAAGTGACACTTGAATTACCAAACTATAACAGTTATTTGGTAGATCGAGAAATTAAGGTTTTTACTTATGATGAAACGGTGAATATGGATAATGGCCTGTCCTTTGCAATCTATGACGTTGTTGCCAATTACCCCGGGGACGGAACCATGACCATTGATATTACGCTTGACTTAAGCTCCTATGGTTCGGGTTACTATATGAACAATGGAGATTTTATGGTGGTTCCGACCGATAACGAAGGCTATATTATCGCGGATGCCCAACCGATTTCCTATATCACAGACAGCACAGGAAAATTCGTGGCCATGCCCTTCCTGGTAAAGGCATCCTCATACGATAGGTTAACATTTACTTATCCTGTACCCATCAATACAATGGCGTTTACAATCTATGGAACCAACTTTTTAGCGAACCAGGCCACACCGGTTTACGTGATGGATGTAGGGTTTGAGTAAGGAGTTCATGCTGATGAATCGAATATGAGATCAATATTGAGAAAGCCCGTTGAGTGATGGGCTTTCTTTTTAATTTAATCAGAGAGGTGTATATTGATAATTACCAAATATCACAGGAAGAATATCTTTATCTGACCTCAGAAGAGATGGATCTGTTTGTTGGGACTGCATCTGACTTCTTATAGATAGTTCTAAAAAAAGGTCATAGATGCCCATGTTGACTTTGACGCAAGGTCAAGTGATATAATCAACTCATCAACCGAAAGGGGGTTGTAACATGGAATTGGTTAAGATTACGGATCTGACAAATCAGCTTGGGATCACTTCCCGAACGCTGCGCTATTATGAACAGATGGGCCTTGTGCATAGTGAACGTCTTCAGTTTGAAAAATACCGTTTCTATGATCGGGAGAATATTGAGCGGGTCAGGCAGATCATGGTTCTTCGGAAAATGCAGATACCTGTGAGGGACATTGTCAGGATATATGAAAGCAAGGACTTGACGGTGATGGTGGACAGCTTTATAGCCCGCATCAATGCCATTGATCATGAAATTGATGCACTTTATGAATTAAAGCGTATCATCAATAAGTTTATGCAGTCCATGATGGAAAAGGGAATCAAGCATATTTCCGCATTGCCGCTGTTGTATGAAAAAATGGAAAAAAGCCTGGAATTGAAGGAAACCCATAAGAAAGAGGAGGAATTTTCCTTCCGAAAACTTTCCGAGCTTTCCGAGCAGGTACCGCTGGATTTAACAATCATCGATTTACCCCCGATGCGTATGCTGTCATCAAAAGAAAAGAATACCGGTAAATCCGATGTTGACGGTTTTTGGGACTGGCTTGGGAAAAGCGGGATCACTTTTGGCACTCCCGGAAGCCATACGCTGTTTGAATACCAGCAGGGCGACGGCGAACCGGTTATCCTGCACGGCATTGACAGGGTTTTTAACAATTCAGGCCCTTATCAGGATGTCGATTTCGAGGGTGGATTATTTGCTGTCGGCAGTTCTTATGCAGATGATGATATCGCTTCGTTTCACAGGAGAATGATCAAAAGCTTTGACGATAACCCGTACTATGAGGTGGACTACCACCACGGAGGTTTCCTCAGGCATGAATCTCTTGTAGAGTCAGTAATTTCACCCGACAGCCTGCGCGAAAAAGTCAATGTATTCCTGCCCGTAAAAAGACGCTTACCCAATGCAGATCAATATGATCCCAATGAGCAGGTTCTGAATATCAGCCTGGATGAAATTGAACAAGCCAATCCTGTTTTATATGAAGATAACATTCCTTTGTCGGAAATCTCTCTGGTGAATCATCCGGATTACAAGGTTCTCGAATCGGGCGAGGCCGAATTTATCGGCTGGATTGCTGCACGCAAGCTTTCAACAAATGTTTCTGTAAGAATTCCCTTCCGTGTGGATATCGAGTTCATGGCCGATCGTGAGAGCGAACGCTTTGGCTATGGCAGTGACGAAGGCAGTATCCGGTTTTACCATGGAAATAACCTGTTCGCCATCAACATGGAGAACAAAGCGGACAACAGGTTGTCAAAGGAAGCAATCTGTTTTCATCAGCCTATTCTGGGTGATTATCACTGTTATCCCGGGCTTGGGAGGATCAAATATAACGAATTCAATACCCTCACATGGATTGTCGGTGAAAAGCATTTTGCCGTCGTGATCAATGGCGAAATTAGGTACTGCGGTGTGAATTTTCCCTATATGGCGTCGGAACTGTATTTACAAAAACCCGAAACCATTTTGATCGGATCGGACGGACAGGGAAAGAAATATTTTCGATCGATAAAAGTATCCCAGTTGAAAACCACACCTAAAATCAGAATAAAGAGGGGAGAACTGAATATGGCGATCAATCAGAGCAATAACATCATACCTGTCATTCATCAACTGATTACAATGCACTATGGTGAGAATTACTGGTTTAACGGCTGCGCGAAATATGCAATGGAATGTCTGGGTGAGAAGGATTATGATTACAGCTTTTTTGCCGGACTGACAGGAGACAACTTCGCTCAGGTCTATTCATTTGATAGATTCCGTGGCGACGGTGCAACCGACTATTTTCTCAGTGAAGCAGGAAGTACGAACTTCATTGAAGACATCTTTGCCGAATGTGGATATGCCAGCACTTTTGTTTCAATCAGACAGCTGATAAACAACAGGGGAATGTATGTCCAGACCCTGATGGCCTATATCGATAAAGGGCTGCCGGTTATTTTCAACCACTGGAGCAAAGACCCCAATCAAAAATGGGGGTGGGGTGTTTTTGTCGGTTATGAGGATTATGGAAAGACCTTGCTGTTTATTTCTGCTGAAATGAATGAACCGGAACGAGTAACATTGGATGACCTGCTTCCCGATGAGCTGATGATTGGGCAGGAAACCTGCAACGGGTGGATATTTATCGGTGAAAAAAGGAAAGAAGTGAAGCTTGCGGAACTGTATCGCAACAGGATTTTAACCTTGCCTCAGCTTCTGACGAAAAAAACCGAAGGTTACTGTTTTGGGGCGGAAGCTTTTCGCTCATGGGCTGCAGATATCGAAAAGGGTAAGTTTGATGGGATGAAGCCCGAGGAGTTCGATGCTTGGTTCATGTATACCGTATATGTATGCAATTTAGCAACCAACAGCAGTTGCTGCCATGGTTTTTTGGATAAGGCTTTGCAGTTGAACCCCGATCTGAAGTTTATTGAAGAAATTCACCATTTGTATGAAAAAATGCGCCGGATGTGGAATGAGCAGAGCGGAGAAGATTTGGAGGCCATTGGCGGCGGATTCAACATTACACTGAGCGCTCTGCAGGATAAAAACCAACGCAGCCGGATTGCAGCCAAGCTCTATGAATTTGCAGACATTGCCGATAAAGTCGTGGCCGCTGTGAATGACGGGTTGGCAGCTGCCAAACTACAGTAAATGAAAGTGAAGTTGTCATTGCTATAAAAGTGCAACCATGGGCAAAGCGAATGTCATCCTCAGCGCAGCTGTCATCCTGAGCGTAGCGAAGGATCTAATCACATAGACTCTTCACTGCGCTCAGAATGACACCGCTGGACATCCAACACCCAGACTAATTATTTTCAATGGTCTCGGAGCTTTTCTTATGGAGCAAAATAGCTGAGACCGTTGTTTTATCTGCTCCTGTGGCAAAGTTTGTCTCGTTTTCAACAGCAATGCCGTTGCCTGCAAGCTGCCCGTCCAGAGTTCCCCGTGTACCGCTGGTAAAGCTCATGGTTCCGGGGTTGACAGTGCCGTAAATCCCCAACCTTCCTGAAACACCAGAGGTGGCCACCCCGGCGGACAGACCCACCCCTCCGAACAGGGTTATGTCGCCTGTTCGCTTATCATAACGTAAATTAACAGAACCTACTTCAGTAAGGTCAACCTCATAACCGGTTTTTTGATTGACTGTTATGGAGAGAGGGCCTATAAAAATAGTTATGGTATCTTCAGTAATGATATCCCCTTTTCCGGATTTTTCAGAATCAGGGGTTTGTGGATTGGATGTTGAATTCTCTCCGGCGCTTGGATCATCCTGCTGCCCGGATGTATTTTCTTCCTGAATGGGCTCATCAGCCTGAGGGTCATCTACATCCGGATCTTTCGGCTGCGGCTTCGGCGGGATATACGGATCCCCCATCTGCGAATCGGGAAAATCCGGAAACGGAGGATATTTGATGTTGCCGCCAGAGCCCTGGTTATCGGAGTCAACGGCTATAAAATTCATTGTAACCATAAAGCAGTTGATGGAACCTGCAAAGACATAGGGTGTTAATGCGCTTGCGACAACTGTCTTGCGGTGTTGCTGGTAACGGTTGTAGGTTTCATCATTCCCGATTTGCCCAAGTATGCTGCCCGAATGCAACCAGTAAAGCTCCATAAGTTCTGCGGTTTTTTTATAACCTTCCTCAAGCTTGGGATTTACGGCTTCCAGAAACTTGTCCATATCATTCTTGTCAGCCTTTTGCACACCTGAGTCATATATGCTGTTGTTGGTCACAAGGTTATTCAAAACTATGTTTCCCGCCTGCAATGCATTGCCATTACAAAGCTGGGCCAGGGTTTCATGGAATTTATCCAGGCTTGGAGTGACAGAATCCTGGTTCTCAAAAACTTCGTCGTAGGGTTGTTCAATATACTCTTCAAGATACTCGTCCAGTTTGACTTGTACATAATCATCCAGAATATTCAGCCAGAAGGTCTCCTGTTCATAAGAAATATTCAGCCATCCGTCGAAGGATACGGTGGATCCGTTTGCCGCGGAACCGAAGATTTTCTCGAGGATTGATTTGGAAACGTCCTTTAATAAATCATCAGGAGCTTTTTCGGCACCCTGTTCCACAAGCATGCCAAGCCCTCCGATCAAATCCCCCATTTCACCACCTGGAATCATACCGAACGCGTCGCTGAAAGTAGCCTTGGCATGTGATAAGGCAGACGTGGCGTATTCCAGCCCTTCCTGTATCTTACCGGAAGCTGAATAGACGCTGACCGAATCCGTGCCCAGATTGATGTCCCGTGAAATTTCCAACTGCCCCTCAGGGGTGTCCAGGGTGTCATCAAAGGGTGTCCGGCTTTTTGAGAAGTCCAGCAGCTGCTCAAAGGTGTATTGTTCAAAGATGGATTTAGCAATTTCCATATATTCATTTGGTTTTTGCCTCAACGCCTTATAGGTTTCAGTTACCATCGTGGTATAACCTTCTCTGGCACCTTCGAGCATATGTAAAAAGGCTGAAGAATAATTCCCGGTGTCCATATGGCACAGCATCATCCCCTGATGGCCGGGGCCACTGGAAGCGTTCTGGGACAATATTTTAGAAAAACAGGTTTCTGCATAAGAGGTTTTTCTCAAATCCAGCGCGCACATGCCAAGGCTGTATAAAATCGGCTCACTGTTCGGATCTAGTCTGAGAGCATATTGCAAAGCATGAAACGCATCTTCATCCGCATTCCCCTCACGCAGGATTGTCGCAAAGGTTAACACCGACATAGGATCATCAGGGTAAACAGCAGCTGCCATGGAACACACTGCCGCCGCCAGATCAGGATATCCGTTGGTATATAGAATTGAGGAAATTTGATTTAATGTTACTGGGTCAAAGATTTCTTCCTCGTCTTCTTTACTTGTCTTATCTGTTCCTATTGGCATGGTTTTTGAGTTCCCCAGGGCTGCCGCAGCCAGATCAAAGTATAGAAACGAGGTTATATCGGCAGAAGACTTGGCTTTTTCGGGAGATGAAGCTGCCAGAAGATCTTCTTCAGAGTTGTTTAGCCCCATTTGGATTTTTCTTTCATAAGCTGATAACTTTTTAGCGCCATCTTTTATTTCGTTGAAGTCTTCTTTTCCCTCGCTGCTTAACGAGAGGTAGATCCGGTTTGAAAAATTCTTCGCGAATTTACTGAAATCTTTGATTTCCTTTGCGGTCGGTTTTACAATGCTCTGTGTTTCCAGTTCATTTTCTGTGATCTGTTTTGTGTGGAAACCAAACAAAGCACCTTTGGTAAGCCTGGAAATTAAAGCAGGCTCCAAAAAATAATTCAACACCGTCATGGATAAAACAGTAATTACCAGAAGGATTGCCATGACTTTCAGAAAACGATGTTTTCGTTTTTTGACGGGGTGCTGAAATGTTTGCCCATCCTGGGGATAATAATTCGGGTTGCCGGACATGAACCATTCCTCCCAACTTTTCTATTGTGGCAGCCAGTCAGAAATTAACGTTGCTATATCTGTAGCCGCTGTAGAAAAATTGAAGAAATCGGCCACTCGCGAATAACAACGGGAAGAGAGTATATTTTATGTACTTTATTATAGCAGATTTTACTAATTGTACATACTTAATTCGACAAAATGAGAACTGTTTTTCATGATTCTATTGTCTTTTTACCGCACTTAATATTGCTGTGGGCAAGGTTGATGCAAAGCTACTCAATATGGTCAACTTGACGGTATCCAGATTTGGGAATAATATAGAGTTGTATCTCCGACATACACCGCAGATCACATCATAACGAGTTAAGTTATTTTTGGTATTTCAATCTTATCGAGGTGAGTATATGAAAGCAATTGAAAAACTAATATTATTACTTCCATTTATTCTCATCTTTACTTCTTGTAATATTATCTCGCTGGAAAACTCATTAGATAATAAGTTGAAAACAAGTACTGTCCTTTCTCCATTCAGTCAATTCGAATACCTTGAAAAAACAACAGAAATAGGTATTGACAGTGAACAGGTTGATAATATCTTGAAAACGTTCAATGTTTACGAAGAAGTTATGGAAGAGGTGATTGAATCAGGGAATGCTGAAGCACATTACTCAGATGTGAGTATTAGTGGTTTCAATATTGGAAACAAAAAGGTAGCGGTGTTATTATTAGAAAAGGGACATCTATACATTTATGTTATATTTTCAAGTTGCAATGATACGTGGGCAACAGAAGGTTTTGTTTGTCTTAATGAAAGGTTTAAGCCGGAGTATAGGATTGAACAGTCCAGTGATGGAACAAGATATTGGTTGGTTGCCAAATGCGAAACAAACCATGGAACAGGATTACAAATTTTCAACGAAATTTGGTATAATCCTGATGGCACGGTTGCTGCAGATATTCCTATTGAAGGGTATACTGCATTATTTCCGCAAATGATTAAGCCCGCGGCTAATGCAAAATTTTCTGCTTCTGCAGATTATGATGGTAATTCTAAGATATCTTTATCTTATGCTATTAGCTTTATGTACCATTATGAAGGTGATATTGATTTAGATAAGTATATATGTGAATACAGCCCTGTAATCCGTGAATATTGGGAATACAACTTAAAGACTCGACAGCTTGAATTTATTACATCCGATCCGGCTTTGTCAGAAAGCTTTAAAATGTTGAATCCTGAGATGTCGGCTGAATTCGGCGTACTTGAGGGATATATTGATTTTTATGGTATTCAGTTAAGTGATACAATTACCACTCTGGAAGAATGGGAGAAATTTATCGGACAAAATTGATTAACTCCTTGGGGGTTATTATGATTCATACGGATTATTCAAAAATCGCACAAAAATATGACAATGGCAAAGAAAGATGGCACTTTGAAAAAGATAAGAATATTCAAGCGTTAATTGAATCGTCATCGGAAAAAATCAAGGTTCTTGATTTAAATGATACAATCCATATAATATGAAGGAATAAAACAAGCGATATTAAGGCACGGAAATGAATTCAAGGTGGATTATATTTTTCAACTATATATGGGTCGGAAAATATAAGAAATTACGAGTTTAGGTTTTACTCGATAGGAGGAATTTGTATGGGAAAAATAATAAGAAGTGATGTTAATGATGAATGGGCTCATTCAGGAGTTGTAGAAGCTGGAGATTTTGTTTTCATTAGTTATTGTGTAGGTAATATTGGACAACCAATAGAAGCCCAGATTAACGGAGCATTTGATCATTTGAGTAAACGTTTGGAATCAATAGGCTTATCCTTGGAGTCTGTCGTTAAAATGGATTGCTTATTTAGAGATATCTGGAATATTCCTGTGATGGAGAAGGTAATCAAGGAAAGATTCAACGGGAAGTATCCAGCTCGTAAATCAATACAAACAGAGTTTGCTCATTTTGGCGGACAAGAGGGGCTTCAATTCCAACTTGATGCCATAGCATATAAGAGATAACTACTGAATCCGGGGTCATAATGATATCGATAATACAAGAAAATGGATTGAGTATGAAAAATTTGCTTAAGGAAGCTCTGCATAATTTGATGTTGATGAATCGTTGATAAAAAGGAGTTAAAATGAACATAAGGAAGATGACCGTTGCGGATTATGAGTCTGTTTATGATTTGTGGTTGAAAACTCCGGGGATGGGTTTGAACAATTTGGATGATTCAAGGCAGGGGATAGAAAAATATTTGCAACGGAATCCAGAAACATGCTTTGTTAAGGAAATGAGACCATTCTAACAAGTAAACGATGCAACCTGTTTATTGACAGGTTTTGGCATTATAGATATAATAGTGGTGAAATATAGTTCATTCTGGCGTGTCAGCCTGATTATTCCTTTGGTAAAAACAGAATATGCTTTGCTGCGGTAAGGTTGTAAAAGGGCCATAACGGGGGTAGTGGCATGAAGACATGGCAAAAGGTGCTGGGGATTGTTCTGATCATTTCCATATTAACGACATCCGGGTACTTTCTTTTTTTGCGCCGTCCGGCAGAAGAAGAGGCAAATTCTGATATTCCTCCGAATATCTTCGACGAAAAGCTTGAAGACGCCATTCTGGATGCTTCTCAGGCCCCTGTCCCCGAACGGCCACCCAGTGAAAAAGTTGCTGTCACTGAAACCCTAAACCCCCTTCAGAAGCTTCTCGTGTCTGAAGCATTTTCCGCAAAGCATTTTCTTGCAGACGCTGCAATACAAAGCCAAATTATGAATGCTGTTTCACTGGATCAGCTGGTTGCGTCCAAAAAAGAGGCGGAAGAGCTATATCCTCGATGCACGGAAATCGATTCTAACAAAGGTATTCGTTGATGATCAGTTTGCCGATGAAGCCGGTTTTGGTTATGAGGATGACCTGACCGGGAAGGGCCTTGCTGTAAACGACAAGGTTCAATATATTCTGGTACCGGTCGAGGGCAATAATGAAAACTTAACTGCAGCTCAGCTGGCATCGGGGCTTAAGGCCGAGGGAGCATACAACTTATCGGTGGAATACGGGGTAGAGACACCTGTAGAAATTCCAGTAGATTTTACGGGGTATGGTGCGGACAACGCTGTTTATTTACGGTGGAAGGCTCCTGAAACCGATTATGCCCGCTCTGTGGTATCGGGCTACTGGATTGAAAGACGGAAAAAGGGTGAAACCGAATTTGCTCGTGTGAATGATACCCCCGTGGCCATATCCTATACGCAGGATAATAATGGGATACTGTATGAAACCGCTGCCTTCTTTATCGACAACGGCGTACTGAACGGAGATGAGGTTGAGTACAGAATGCAGGCTCTGGATATCTTCGGCAGAGTCAGCGCGTTCTCTGAAACGCTTCCTGTCAAGGTGTACAAGGTCATTCCGCCTGTGCAGCCCATGTTGGGAGAACCAAAGCTATCCGCTACTGCCAATGTCAAGCGTATTTCAAAAGCCGTCAGCCAGTTGTTTGACATCAACAAGAACAAACCCGGCGTTGCCTTGCCCGTGACGAAAACCTCCGATGATGCCGATTCCTTTGTCATTTATCGCAGTAAAGCATACGGAAACGGGCATTTCGACATGCCTCAGGAACTGATCCGCATCAATATCGAACCGTTTGGACAGTCAACAGAACCTGTTTATTCAAAGAATAGCTTTGAAAGCATCTTTGTGATCAGGCCTCAGGCTGAAACAGATGTGGACACGATTTATTACGACAATACCGTTCAGCCGGGCTATTATTACAAGTATTGGGCGGCTGCCACAGACAGCTGGGGAAACGAAAGCGCCTGGTCTGAATCGAAGATTATCGGGTACCCGTTGGAAACTGCTCCAGAAAGCCCTGTCAATCCAGTTGCAGAAATGAAAAGGAACACGATTGTGGGTGGAAGCTCAATGAACCCACCCGGCTTTTTTGACAATTATGACTTCAACCCGCTCAGCCTGGATGTATCGGGCACAAACCTTCCCGGAAACATCACAAAAGAGGATTTGGCTGATGCAGTTCTTATTCCTGATGCAGGCAGCAACAGTTTAATGCAGAATACACTGCAGCTCGGCATGGGTCAGTCACTATCCAGTATTTTACGGGAAAATTCCGCCCAAGCACCGGAAACGGTCAGTGCGGAACTGAATAATTTGCCGAAAACAAATGATGTTTATGAAGTGATTGCCTTATCCAACGAGGAATTAAAACAGGGCGGAACTGCTTCGTTCACATGGCAGCATTTCCAGGGGAAAGGTCTTGCAGCATATTGCGTATACTCAGCTTATGCCGATAACACAACGGAACAGACACTCTTAAACCTTACCAGTGAAGAAATTGTGGAGGCTTTCAGCTGGAAGCTTGTTGAAAGCAGCACGGTGATGAATCGCGTTGAAACAACCGTAGAGAAGAAAGACAACCGGCTGTATCTGTTTATGATATGCCTGAAATCCGAGATCAGCAGCGAACCGGCAGAGGAGTATAATACCTACCTTCCCGCAGGTTGGGTGCGTTTAAACTGGGATAGGCCTGAGGACAGACAGCTTTCTTACTTCAGGGTGTACCGTGCCGAGGTTCCTTATTTTATCGAAGGAGAGAACACCGATCAGCTGAACTGGACAATGGTAGCCGATCACCTGAACTATGCGGTTTACTCTGAAAAAGTGGATCAAACCTTTGCCCACTATTATTATTACAAGGTTTCCTCGGTCAGCGTGTGGGGGGTGGAATCGCAGCAGCCGGTGACAAAAATCCGCATACCCGCCACTGTCGCCCCGTCCCCTCCGAAAATGCTGGTACCCTTCTCCAGAAAAGAGATTAATGAAGTGAACTGGATAGGCGTACCCCACGCAAGTAAATACGTCATATACCGTTATAAGCTTCCAAAGATACAGGATAATGATATCTTCGAGATGCGTCAACAAAGCCCTCTGCTGCATGATGAGATGTTTGATGTTCAACTGTATTACGACGTCTATTCGTCATCCAAAGAAGCAGTTCCAGCTGGCATGGTTACTGCTGCTGTTTCAAACAACCTGCCTGCCTTAAACCCAGGTGCCGCAACCCAACAGATAAAGGCCACCACCGATATGACGACACGGTTTAAAACGATTCAAAACACCGACAGTAAAGCGTTCCAGGCTCGTATGTCTAAGCTGCCGACTGCTGACAAACAGGAAGTGTTTCAAACACTGGCCGATAAATACGGCATTCTGGCGGTTGCTCCCTATAGCAGCCTCAGCCGGGAACTGGCTGAACTGATTTTTTGGGAGAAGGCCGGAGAAATGACCATACCTCTTGGCCAGGATTCCTCCGGTGAAAGAGTTTTTTACGATTCCAGTGTGGTGTTCGGGGAAACCTACCTTTATACCGTTCAGGCGGTGAATGATGACAACCTTGCATCGGACAGGCCGGAGCCCGTTTCGGTATTCACCCGCAAAGGAAAAGCATTTCCGCCGGTTCAGAATGTCAAAGGGGAGATCCGTGAAAATAAAGCCTATATCCGGTGGGATTCAGCCAAAGATCCAAACATGAATCTGTTTGAGAGTGCAGAATATATTGCCGGATATCTGGTGTATCGCAGCAATACGAAGGATGGAGAATACTATCAGGCCAGCGGCTTGATCAGTCCCGGTGAAACCTTCTTCCATGATATGAGTTCCAATATCTACGCTAACAACTGGTACAAGGTTAAGGTAGTGGATACGGCAGGATTTATCTCCGATTTCTCACAGGCCATCAATGTTACGGATTTAAAAGGCCGCAATCAGCCGGAAAACTCATTCAAAAAGGTGCTCATCGGTGCGGATTCGGGTTATATTCCCACCGACAGATGGGAAACTTCGCAGAATGTACTGGCGAGTGCGGAGAACACCACTGCGTTCACATTACCGAATATAACACGCCCAAGCCTTGCAACTCCAACGCCGTCGCCTACACCTTCGCCAGGACGGGTAACACGGCCAGAGCAAGAACCCACTGTTGCCCCAACTGCCATACCAACTCCTGCTTTGGATAGGCTTGTAATGCCTACAAAAACTCCTGAAATCAGGGTTACGTTAGCACCCACTCCAACAGCTGCGCCAACCAGCGTGCCAAGGGCAACCCCAACACCTGAACCTTCAGCCACGCCTACCCCTAAACCGGACAAGCTCATAATACCAACAATCGTTCCGGAAATCAGGGTTACGATAGCACCTACGCCAACGGTCTCGCCAACGCGTGCTCCAAGTGCCACCCCATCACCTTCAACAGCACCAACCCAAGCTCCGCCTAAGGTTGATGTAAAAATAACTCCTGTACCATCAGCAAAACCAACGATTACGCCACCTAAAATTGATACAAAAGTAACCCCGACACCTCCCGTCGGAACCCCGACACCTCCGGTGAAGGGTGTTACTCCCACGCCTGCAGCCAGGCCGCCTATGGACACCGATATAAAAATCCCCGATTTGAAGACCATCCAGGAAACCATGGTCATCAACGGTTTTCAAATAACCGATCTCTCATTGGCAGGAAAAGTAACGGGGACAGGGGAGGGAGTGTTGCATCTTCGCTCTTTTGCTGTACCCTGCCAGGTCACCATCAACTCCTTTAAAGCTGACATGATTACCGATGGATCGGTTTCGATGAAGGATAAAACGGTTCTGGGTGATACCGGAATTCATCTGCTCGCGCTGAACATCAAAACCGGCAAGCCCGATGCCACTGCTTCAGGGTATATCTCGAACCCCTCCGGGAACCTGCTCGGAGATATGGATGTGTTGAATTTTAGCGACAGCAGGTTAAGTGCCGATGGGATTATCCACATTTACAACATTCCTTCCTTCCATTATCAAAACCTGACTTTTTACCATACCGGGAAAATCTCGGTGAACTTTGGCAGCCTGGGCAAGAAGCTTGTTCAAAGTCCTGTAACCCTTCCGGTCGGAGGAGATTTAGATCCGTTGTTTGGAAATGATTTCATCAATCTGCACATCGGAACAGCCGAAAGCAGCCTCGGGCTTGAATCCACCAATAACAAGGGCCTGCGTTATTCCTACACGATGGTATCGTTTAACGAACAGGGACAGATGACCGGTACCCTGGAATTGAAGGAATCACAGTTCATGCATCTGGTGGTTCCGGCCGGGCTTGCCGTCAAGGCAATGGATTCTGTTCTTACTTATAGCCAGGGGAAGGTAGATACCTCAAAAAGCCATATCACCGGAAGAATCATGACCCCGTTTAAAACCTTCGAGGATGTTCTGCCGACCGACACACAGATATCAGCTTCAAAAAGGGTGATGGATCAGAAAACCTTTGCCACATTGTCAGGTAAGGCAGGTACCATAGGCGGAAATGCCCAGACCCTGAACGTTTTGCACCAAAGCTTGTACTACATAGCACAGCGTGCGCAAATCGACGCCCTGTTGGTATTCCCGGATGATCCGGCAACCCAGGAGACTCTTTCCCATGTTCCATTCAATATTCAAGCGTGGGATGGAGGCGGGTTCATGGTGGACGATGGTACAATGACACCTTCCAATATACCGCTGTATGATCCGAACAAGCTGAGCGAGGAGCAGCTTGAATCCCAGAAGGAAGCAAACCTGGGCATTACCCCGGGTAAAATTGCACTGGATTTGCGCAGGGATGCCACATATAGCGGCAGTGCACCGAATGATACGAAAACTCCCGACTGGATGGGCATTGTCGTCAAGAACGGCAGCGTGTCACTTCCGCCGGCTTATGTCAAGACAACGAAGAATGAACGAATCCGGTTCAATCTTACTCCGGGTGAGCTGCTGTATGATCAAAACGGATTCAGCTATCAGAACCAGGCCTACACGCCTGAAGGCGCTCCAGCGGTTTTCGGTGAAGAGCTGGGTGACTTTAAAGATGTGCTGGTGCGTAATGTGGTCATCGATTTGTACAACAACATTGCCGACCTGGAAATTGATGCCGACCTGGCCATACCCATCCTCCACCGGAGAGTTCGCGTGAAAATGCTGCGGGATGACGACAGCGGTATGTTCGTGTGCAATG
>JAEZBW010000244.1 GCA_023426765.1 Bacillota bacterium | reverse complement strand
ATCCTGACCAGGGAACTCTAAATCTGTTTTCATTCCCTTCCATCTGACAGGTTTACGCTCAAGCTGCGGCAGCAGCCTGCTAAGGATATCCTGCAGTGTTTTTTCTTCCAGCAGCCCGCAGGCTCTGTTTTTGTACAGGATTCGTCCCTTCCTTCCGACAATCAGCAATGCAGCGGTAAACATTTCAATGCCGCGTTTACCTCCATAGGATATGATATCAAACATCCCGTATTTGAAACCGCCGATAAGATAGACGGTGAAGCCTGCCAGAATGAGGAGAGGGAAAAAATCCACAGTCGTCCGGTTGATCCGCAGCAGGTAAAGGTGCAGAGACAGAATGCTGGCAAGGGCCAGAATGGATGAAAATAATCTGTAAGCAGCGTTATCAAGCTTTCCGATCCAGTATTTCATAATATCGATCATTCCAACGGTCTGAAGGAGGAAACCCACCCCCATGACAACATAATACAAAAAACCGAAGGTGCTCTGATAAACGCTCATATCGCTGATAAAAAGGTGATGGGAAGGGTTTGTGACAATGATGAATGTACCTGCGCCAATATGAAGAACCACCAGTATCAGTGTAGTGATTTTTTTCAACCTGTTCTGATAATTTATATAAAGATACAGGATGAAGGCGACGTCAAAAAAAAGTTTGGCGATATAGGTGAAAGCGATACAGACCCACCTGATCCGGGTGTCCGGGGCAATCATCGCGGTGAAATTCCCGGCAAATATCAGGATGATCATCCCATGCACGAAGCAATAGGACAGCAGGACCCTCGTCCATTTGGAGTTCATCAAGATATAGACAAGAAAACCGGTCATGACGATGATGAAAAGAAGATGGATTCCCAATTCAATCTGAAGCTGCAGAACCGAGCCCATTCCCATATCGATTCACTCCTGTCAGATCAGATTGTTCCGCAGGGCATACATCACAAGCTGAGCCCTGTTCTCAACGCCGGCCATCTCGATGATTTTTGTGATCCTGTTTTTCACCGTGCCTTCGGCAAAGCACAGAAGCGAGGCTATTTCACTGTTGGATCTGCCTTCGCTGACAAGGCGAATCATCTGCAGGTCTTCTTCTTTCAGCGCCATGCTCTGAGAATGTTCCACCCCGGTTCCGCCTGCTTTCAGCAGCAAACGAAGGATAAGGGGTGTTGATACCATATAACCCCAATGCACGCATCGAATCAAAACGGTCAGCTTGTCCGGAGGTGTATCCTTCAGAAGGTATGCATCGGCCCCCGAATGATAGCAATCAGCAATATATTTGTCATCCTCCAGCGAAGTGAGGATGATCACTTTGGTTTCCGGGCAGCAGTCCTTAATTTGTCTGGTTGCGGCAACCCCATCCATCACCGGCATCCGGATATCCATCAGCACGACATCGGGTTTTTGCTCCCTGCATAATGTCACGGCCTGCAGTCCGTCATAAGCAACCCCCACAACGGTGATTTCATGATCCATCTCCAGCAGCATGCGAAGACTTTCCGATAGCAGTGCATGATCATCCGCGATCAATATACGCATATGCTCACCTCTTGAAAAAGGGAAATCAGCCTGAGGCATGAAGCGCCTGGACGGTTTTTCGTATCTCACCGATGGTTTCCCTTGTAATTCGTATCATTCTGTCGTTTTCGGCTTCAAAGACCGGACTGTCTTCCTGGCTGTTACCCGTTGCATACTTTTCCATGGTTTTTATGCTCAGTCTTAATTGTTCCAGGTAATCGCCTGCGATTGCATTGACAAGGCCCATAATACGTTCCCGTTCCTTTTCTGCAGCAAGCTGTTTGGCAACCTCGGCATATTTGCGCTGTGCTTCAAGCGCTTCTTTCAGCTGTTTGTTTTTCTGATCCAGCTGTTCGAGCAGCTTCTTATATTCGGTGATGTCGTTAAAGACATAAATGCGCCCCAGATACTTGTTTTTTCTGATAACCGGGCACATCTTCCAGAGAAATACCGAATCGTTGTCTGGAAATGGTTTGATTTCACCTTCATAGCAGCTCAGGGCGTTTTCATGTAAACTGCTTTCCCTCAGGTTTTCAGGGATAGAGCCCGACTTGTTGATGGCGGCGTCAATTGTCTGCAGGAATTCCAGGATGTTGTCGCGATTGGTATTGATATTGATGAAGCAGGGCTTGTCCTGCCTGTCATATATCACGGTTGTTTCATTCACGTTCCCGATAATGTCGTGGGTGATTCGCCTGCTTTCCGAAAGGGCACACCAAAGGTACACGATCACACAGGTGCCTGACGCGATGATACAAATACCGATGATGAGGTACCAGAACATGCTGATATTCAGTAATTCACCATAAGCCGGCAGCATCACATTTCCCTTTCCAACGGAATGCAGTTTACTGTAATTAATGATATAACAATGGAAGATTTTACGCAAGCAATAGCCGCCTTATCAGCCAAATCACCCGCTAACTTTGTTACTGTTCACGGGTAGTATCTGAAAACCATCCGCGGTACCCGCTTCGGGTGTTTTGTCTCCTCTGACAACAAAGCACTAACCTCTCTGCACGC
>JAEZBW010000230.1 GCA_023426765.1 Bacillota bacterium | reverse complement strand
GGAAAAGGATCTGAAAGAAGAAATTGAGCAGGTTAAACTGGAACTTGAAAAGGCCGAAAGAGTGTACGACCTTGAAACTCTGGCAAAACTGAAGCATGGACGGCTTCCCGAGCTGGAAAAGCAGATGGAGGACTACAAGCGGCGTCAGGCCGACGCCGGCAGACAATTGCTGAAGGAAGAGGTCACCGAACAGGAGATTGCGGAGATTGTGGCAAAGTGGACCGGCATTCCGGTAGCCAAGCTGATGGAACAGGAAAAGGAAAAGCTGCTGCACCTCGACAGTATTCTGCATCAGCGGGTCATCGGTCAGGATGAGGCCGTCAGGGCGGTATCCGATGCAGTTCTGCGTGCCAGGGCGGGGTTGAAGGATCTATCCAAGCCCATTGGTTCCTTTATCTTTCTGGGCCCTACGGGTGTTGGGAAAACAGAGCTGGCGAAGGCACTGTCCGAGGCGTTGTTTGATAGTGAAGAAAACATGATCCGCATCGATATGAGTGAATACATGGAAAAGCATTCGGTAGCCCGGCTTATTGGAGCCCCTCCGGGATATGTGGGATATGAGGAAGGTGGGCAGTTGACCGAAGCCGTCCGGCGTAAGCCTTATTCGGTGATATTGTTTGATGAAATCGAAAAGGCTCACCCCGACGTATTCCACGTGCTGCTGCAGCTGCTGGATGACGGACGATTGACCGACAGCCAGGGCCGGACGGTAAACTTTAAGAATACCGTGGTGATCATGACTTCCAACATCGGCAGCACAATCCTGCTGGATGCAGCCACCGAAGGGGAGGATTTTTCCGACAAAATCAAGAATGCCGTTCTGGACACGCTGAAGGTTCATTTCAGACCCGAATTCCTGAACCGCATTGATGATGTGGTATTGTTCAAGCCTCTGGGGAGAAGAGAGATGTTCCGCATCATTGATCTGATTCTCGATAAACTGCGCGAAAGGCTGAAAGACAGGGAAATCAGGCTGGAGATAACCGATTCCGCCCGTGACAGAATTCTGGATTTATCTTATACGCCGGCCTATGGTGCAAGACCGCTGAAAAGGTTCATCCAGAAGGTGGTGGAGACCAACCTGGGAAGAAAAATTATTTCCGGAGAAGTTCATGAAGGAGACACGGCAGTGATTGACGCAGTCGGAGATGAACTAACGATTCAAGTGAAGTAAACCAATTATCCGCAAACATCCGAAACAATTGTGTGGGTAAGATGCTCAAGATTCTGTATAAATAGAAAGCGTCTGTCAATCAGTTATTGCCTGAATGGCAGACGCTTTGATTTATCAAATGGTGAAGGCGTTTTTGTACAGGTATTTCAAAGAATATAGCTGTTCACTGCACGCAATAAGGGTTTTTCCTTTTTGCAAGACACCAAATAGTATAAACGAGGCCAATAAGAATACATACGATGGAAAAACCTTCACAAAACCCCAATGAAAAGTCTGAGAGGGAGCTGCGAAAAATTCTGGTTGCCGTCAGGGTAATATATCCGACTATATTGCATGAAATAAACAATTGCTGCAGTTTCCTGTTCATAAAAATACCTCCATAAGTGTACGAATGATGTCAGTGAATTCATTCTGTAAAAGCTGAACATCAACTTTTATACCAAGTAAAAAATGCATTAGGCTTCAGGTGGAAATTCTCCTCCATTTGAAGCGAGCTTTAATTCAATCATGACCGAACCGTTCAGGGCCTGATTCACTGGGTTTTACTGGTGGGGTTCTCCGGTAAGCCTTCTGATTAAGGAAAGCTTTGCGTTTTTTATATAGTTCTGACCATGACTGCATTTGATAAAGCCAACCAACTCTAAGGCAAGGCCCATTCCCAACCCAAGCCCGGAGAAAAATTCGGGCAGCGCCAGAAGATTTTTTAACAGCAGCGTTATACCGACAAGAAAGATACCAATACCAGTGTATAGGTTTGTTTTAGCAGGTTTCATTGAATTCACCCTCCATATAAAATTCCAATCAAATTTTCATATTTTCTATAAGTTAAAGCTTGTTGTGGTAATAAAGCTTACACACCCCACGGATCAGTGAACCAAGTGCGGTGGTACCGATCAGGGTAAAGAAAACCGTCTGGTTGAAAAAACCGGCAATAATGGCTCCGATCGCAGAGAGGATAATAAAAAGGGTCATTCCGACAGCACCGGTTTTTTGAAAGATCATTTTTCTACGCTCATCATTTTCTTCAATGTACAGTTTTTTCAAGGCAGCCTCGTTCTTCATTGAAACAGAATACTTCACGGTAAAGAAGACCAGCACCAGTTCGACCCCCGAAAAGGCCCCCATATTAAAGCCCCTGACAAAGTCTGGAACAGAAGGCGTATCCATGATCAGGCCCGAGACCAGGAGCAGATAGACTGCAGCGGTAAAAATGGCCGTTAAAGACAGGATGAGCACCCTTTTTTGAATTTTCGCCCTGAATTTTTCCATGTTATATTTCCTCCACATCTGAAAAATCAAATACTTCCTCAATGGAAAGACCGAAGTATTTCGCTATCTTATAAGCCAGAACAAGAGATGCCGTATACTTCCCGCATTCCAGTGAGGTAATGGTCTGCCTGGTTACACCGACCGCAAGGGCCAGCTCTTCCTGGGACAGCTTATGCTGTTTCCTCAGCTCGGGAATTTTCGTTTTCACGGATACCCTCCTCCACAGGTTTAGTGTAAGCAAAGTGTGCTTTGCATTTTTAGTATAGTATGCTTTGCATAAAATGTCAAGCATACTTTGCAAAAAAATATTCCAAATAGAACCGGTGGTGTTACTGTTCACGGGTAGTATCTGAAAACCATCCGCGGTACCCGCTTCGGGTGTTTTGTCTCCTCTGACAACAAAGCACTAACCTCTCTGCACGCATTTAACGATTTACTTGTTTAAGTTGAGGTC
>JAEZBW010000203.1 GCA_023426765.1 Bacillota bacterium | reverse complement strand
TCGATTCATTGCATCACTGCCTAAACATATTCTTGACAGATTGCGTGTCCCGGAAATAGCTTGACCAATAATAGTTCATTTGGTTTTCAAGGTTCGTTACCATTTATTTACTGCGAAGTTTGAGTTATTGGGTTGAAGTATTCTCAATCCACTCTTATTTAGCGCATTTTGAAAACTCCCTTTCAAAGAAAATTAAAAGCACAGGCAATTTGCTGCCTGTGCTAAATATAATCGGGAAAAGTGTGCCATATTATTCCATAAATATCAATACGAAACCAGCCCTTTCTTACAATGGGAGAGGTTTCATATATTATGACACATATGATAAACAAGGCAATCACGTATGGACAGACTTATCCCGATTATCTGCAGTAGGCAGATTAAAAGAATAATGCATATAGTTGCAATGTTCTCTTTATCAGGAAAAAGTCAACACACGCAACCCCTCCATTCAAGTAGTATATAGAAAAGCTAACATATGAATTCTTGAAAGTCAATGTATGCACTGGGGAGAGAAAAAATGACATTTTTCATACTAAACATAATATTATTCAACCTATCTATTGTGTTGTCCTGCTTATAAAATATCAGATATAAAAATCGATATGCAGTTTATTGTCCGTTTGGATGTAAAGAGCATCCTTATGAGTGATAACAGCGAGAGGTCACTGGGAAAAAATAAAAAGTTTTCTGATGTGTTTTCCCTGTAATTGATATTACAGCAAAAATGATTCAGTTTAACATTCATAAAAACGATTGTATGGGGAGGTCTTCGATATGAAGCATGCTAAAAAACGTATCAGCATACTGCTCATTGTTGTAATCCTTTCAGGGTTATTTGGGATTGCAGGGGTAAATGCTCAGGAAAGCAACAATTTTGCTTTTCTGAACGAGAGCCTGTTAACGGGTACACAGTCCACAGCCTTTGGTGCAACGGTTACAAAACCGGGTATCACGCCTGATAAACCCATGAACAACCCGGTTACAAATGTTAACCCAAACCGTTTCAAAAAAGTATACCCTTATGCACACCTGGAGGAACCGGCAAAATTGGAAGGGCTGGATTACAAATTGAAGGATAATGTTGAATTCATGCCTGCAGATGCTACATACAATATAGAGGCTGCACCGGTGGAATCCTTTCAGGATACGGGTACGGCAGCTCCGGGCACATCTCTGCCGGGTGTGTCCTTACCCAAACCCCAGATCAACCTGACAGCCAAAACATATGAACCGGGAACAGATTTACTTAAATTTCAGAATCGTTCCTTTATCCCGCAAAAAAACAAAATTTATATTGATGGTAATACACAGACCTCCTACAAGGTTATTGACGATGCGACATCAGGTACTGCCGGTGTGGAGGTACCCGTTACAAAGCCCAGAGCGAGTGATGTTTTTGAGAGCATCTATATTCCGCGGCAGGAAATTAGCCTTACAAAAGGGAATATTACCGATATGACCGAAGGGGTTACCCTTGTAAACCAAACGGACAGCAGCGTATCTTACGTTACCGCGGACGCGTCGAAAAGCCTCGGAGATCCTCCTGCAACGGTATGTGAATTGCCTGCTCCGGATCAATCAAAGAAATATCATGAATTTAAGATCCCTACGATGGTTTTGTTTGAATACCCTTCAAAACCGGGTTCAAAGGTAACGGAAACCGAGCAGCCCAAGGGAAAGGATAATGAACCCACCAAAAAGCCCACACCCACTCCGCACCCTGAAGAACGGGAGGAAGCAGCGGGTACCTCGAACAGTGAGTCAATGAGCATATCGGTCACGCTGAAGGGTGGTAATATCAGAGTTTACGAACCTACATTGGTTTGTGAGGCCGACTGGGACGGTGAGTTTGATCTTGGATTCCGATCCATGAAGGTGGAATCGGAGGTAACGGTCGAATCCAAAATAACCTTTGAAAAGGAGATGTGTGTCCGCATATACGGTTACGGTGTGGATTACGATTCGGGTACTGAGATCCTCGGAAGAAGAATTGCCGCACATATTGGTGTTGGAATCTACGCCGTTATCGGTGTAAATGGAGAGATTACTATTGCTGCTAAAATTGAGCAGGTGGGTGAAATTGACGGCGGAGTAACAGGTAATTTCTGGGGATTTCTTTTGGGGGTTCCATCAGGATGGCCATACGCGGATTATGATAAGGAAAAATTTGAAACATCCATTTTGCTCAACGGAAAGATCCACGCATGGGCATATGTCGGCCCGCAGCTCACCCTGGACGTACTTGACTTTAACTTGCTGACCGCCCAAGTCTGGCTGGGATTGGAGGCTGATGCCCTAATTCAGGGGGAAGCCAGTACGGAAAACGGAGTTAGTCTGCAACTGGATTTAAGTGCGGATTTTGTCACCCTTTTCCGGGCGTGGCTTCTGAATAAACCTTTTGAGTATTATCTTTTACAGCTGCGTATTTTCGAGAAGACCTTCCAATATCAAAGCGGCGCTATGGTTGGTGAGGATTCAGCAGAAGAAAAGGAGATAACTCCTGTCATACAGGTAGACGGTGCATGTGCATTCAGGGACACTCTTTGGGGAAGTGTCTGGTATGAGGATGAGCTGGCGGGACAAACGCTCCTGCCCAATATACCGGTTATTATAAAAATTATCCGTGACGGCAGGGAATCTGTTACCCAAGAAACCACTGATATGAACGGACAGTTTGTATTTAAGCCTGAAAGCAACGCAGGGCTGCGCCCGACAGATAAGATAACTATCAGCATCAACCATATCATAACAGATGATCAAACAAATAAGATAACAACCTACAAGGCACAAACCCTGGTACCAATAAGTCCTGTCATACCATTTAAACCTTTCGTACTTGAAGCGGACGGCTTTAATGATATTGTATCGGGAACGATCTCGACTTCCGTACCCTGCCCCGGGTATCCGGATGAAGTGAATTATGAAGGCTTCTTGAATGTTACGGTTCTGGACGGCGATGGAACGCTGATTCGAAGAAATCAGGTATTTGTATCGGATGGAAAATTCAGTACCGAATTTGCAGATACAATGGACCTTTCAGGGGGACATACGGTATATGCCAGTATTAATTATGAAGGCGCAATCAATGCTTCGGATTTTGTTGATGTGAATCTGAATAACCTAAATCTGATCGTTGACTGCTTTGCAGATGGTACTGACGCTTCTTTGATCGACGATCTGTATAAAGACAGAACAGGTACCCATGGCACCATGATAGAAAACATTTATGCGGAAGGAACGATTACCAATTTGAAAAACCGACGGCCTTTCGAAGGAAATATTCATATGTGGGTCGGATATCCTTTAGGGGGCGGCGGTTGGGAAACTGATATTCCCCTGGACCTCCATATGAGGAGTTTAACGTCATCATCGGTGAGTGAACCTGTGAATATGACCGTTGCGGACATAAATAAGCCTACGGTGGGACTGCCCAAGGATCTTCATCCGACAGGACCGGATATAAACATCACAGAGGATCAGCTAAATGATCTGTTACTGCCTGTAAGTACCTTCAGCCAGGAGCTGGGAACGGATGTACTGGGTAAAAAAGGCAGATTCGTTACAGGAATAACCTTTACCATTGAACACGAAGGCTTGATAAAACAGGTGATTTACAGATTTGATTATGATGATCCAGACATAGTAGAAGGTCTGAACAATCCGATAGATCAATTTTTCAACGATGAAATCCATTCGAAGGTTAATTGGCCTGATGTGATGATGACTGTCGGTCAGTCACAGATGCGCGTAAACGGAGTGGAAAGGACTATTGACGGAAGGGGAAACACATCGGTGATGGTAGTTGGCGGAAATGTGTTTGTTCCTGTTGAAGCGGTGGTAACAGCACTTGGAGGGTCGGTTACATATGGCAGCGATCAGAAGCTGGGTATCAAACTTAATAAATTTTCTGTCGATAGCTGGAATGGCAAAACCGCATTAACGGTTAACGGAGATCAGAAGTCAATGCAGATGACACCCTATATGGCCTCAAACGGAACCATGATGTTTCCCGTATCCTTCCTTTCCGAAAACCTTGGCTTGAGAACCGAGTGGTCTCCCGAAACCTGTCTTTTGCAGCAAAATGGATTAAAAAACACCCGTTAGCCCAGATAATAGAGGGCCTAACGGGTTTTTGTTTTTGTCACAAAGTTGTTGTGTAATGGCTTAGTGTTTTGTCATTCCAAGAATTTTTTTTATCTCTCCAAGTGAAAGCATCTTGTGATTGAAGTGGATGCCTATCTTTTCACTGATCCATTGCAAAACCTCATCGTAATAACTGAACAAATAGAGATTTTCACTTACATGAACGCAGTTGGACTGGGAAAGGGAATCCAGCAGTTTACCAATGCTGTAGCGGTGTTCTGTTTTCATTTCAAGAATCCTTGCCAGCATAAGCGCAATATAACAAGTCAGAAAATGCGCCTCAATATGCTCTTTTGTCCATACAAAGACAGGCCTGGCTTCCAGTTCGCTTTTCGTCACGCGGAAAGACTCTTCAATACGCCATAGACCTCTGTAAATCTCAATAATCCGGTCATCGGATTCCTTCATCTCACTGGTTACAAGGACATAATATCCGTCCAGTGCTTCTTCTTCTGATAACCTTTCTTCATCGATCGAAAGAATTGAGGAAGCTTTGAGGATTTCGCCAGTGTCCTTGTCGAAATCGACCTTTTTGACATACTTTGCAGCACCGTGGGAGGTGGCACGAGTATAGCTTCCAGGATGAACGGTCAAATCCCTGGCTTTGGCTAATGCAGCTTCGCGTTCTGCTTTTGCACGCTTTGCGTACTTTTCACTATAGAAGACAACCTGCTTCTCATCGATCACCTTCTTGATTTTACTTCCGTTAGAGGAAGTTACCTGAATGGTTCGCGGACATCTTCTGGATTTTCGCTTGTACTCGTCTCCCAGCCACACATAATCGGATTCGTTTAACACATACGATTTCAGTTCCTTATCAGCACCTCGAACGGACATGCTGAAAACATAGCCATCCTTGGTGGGCGTTGATTTGGTAAACCAGATATTGTCTCCGGTAGTCATCCCTTTATCGGCTACGGTTATCACCCGGCCGAGATTAAACTCTTTTTTTATTCTGGAGAAATTTGGGCGGTAGGTAAGGCAGTCATTGGTATTGCCGGAGAACAATTCATAGGTGATGGGTATGCCGTTGTTGTCCATAAACAGCCCCATTTGAACAATAGGATTGGGGCGATGCTCTTTGGAAACACCTTTGGTTCTGAAATCATCCGCATTGTCTGATTCAAAGTAGTAATTGGTAACGTCGTAGTAAATGAGGCTCGTATCCCGTGAGTACAATTCTTTAATCTTGTCATTGAGCCATATCTGAAGCGCTTCCTTGTGTTTATTGAAAAGTGTAAGGCACCGGTAGACATCATCAAGAGAATAATCCGTTTTTTCGAAGAACCGATGGCGAGAATCGAAAGAGGATTTTTTGGAAGCTGGATAGATGAGTCTTGAAAAAACAAGCATTTGCATAATGACATTGGCATCGAAGCTATTTTTTGTATGCCGCTGACGGTTTTTAAAGAATGAGTGGATTCCAAGGTCGTGATAAATGGAGGAAAAAGCAGCATAGCCGAAGTTCTTTATATTGTCGGTATTCAAGGGAATTACATCCTGCTTATTAATTGAAAAGGTGTAAGAAGCATTGTCCAGTTTGCGTTTTTCATCCATCTCTTTTGCGATGGCAGTAAAATGAGCAAGGGGGTCGTCGTATTCCTTTTTAAGTTCGTCAAGAAACCCAATGGATTGAATGGTCTTGGTTCGTGAAGAATGAGTTTTGGGATCATGATAGCCATGAACAATAGAAAGGTAAGTACGACCAGTTTTGCTGTTTGTCGCTTTTCTAAGAAACATAAATTCACCCGTTTCTTTTTATTATACCATATTATTCAATATAACGCAATAATAATATGACATAAAATAGAAATAAAAATAGCTCGAAAGCGTGAATTGAGAAAGCTTTCGAGCTATACTATCTCAATAAGTACTGCAAAACTATGGAGCTCCGCGATATCGCGAAAATTTTCGACTTTGATGTTGACTGGCGCGATAACAAGGCTTGGATTGAGCCCGACGTGTCGCCTTATACAGATGACTGACGATGCGCTTGGCACTTTATTAGGCGAAATAATGATTTTAATAATACTGATGTTTATAGTGCCCTTCCACTTTATCAAGTGGAGGGGCTTTCTTCAATCAGTCCACACCTTTTCACCTTTCCGTAGTATTATTGTATAAATCTTGCCTCCTGAACGACACGCATTGGGTAGAGTGGATGTGGATAAAAACTTATGTTCATAAATTGAAAAATAAATTAAAATGAGATATATTCAAGAGAAAGAGAATTGCCTATAAAGGAAAAATTAACATGGTAGCTGTATAAATCGGAGGAGATAATGATGAGCGAGATGATACTTCAAAAAGGTCCTGTCGATGAAATACCTGAACTTGTGGGATATGACAGCAGCAGGGTTGATGCATTGAATTCACATTTGTGGAAAATGATCGAGGATAAGCGACTGATTGGAGCAAGCTATTGCATTGCCAGAAATGACAAAGTGATTGCCAGCAATGCATTAGGCTTCAACAGTTATAAAAGGGAGCAGGCAGGATTGATGAAACCCGATACAGTCATGAGAGCAGCTTCAGTTACCAAGTTTATAACCACTGTAGCTGTGTTCAAGCTTGTAGAGGATGGTTTCATCCGACCGGATGAACCGATGTCCCGTTATATTCCACAGATGGATAAAGAACCTTTTAAGAAAATAACGATTGCGCAGGTGCTCTCACATTCCTCCGGTCTTCCGTTTGGTTCGGATCCGGAAACCGATCCTTATGCCTACATAGAGAAATGTAAGAAGGGTGATGACTGGATAGAAGCCGGACTGAAGGCTGGTGTTACTTGCGAACCTGGAGAACAGTGGATCTACTGTTCATTTGGTTTTACACTACTGGGTGCCTTGATTCGGAATGTTACCGGATTAAGAGCGGAAGAGTATATCACAAAAAATATTTTAGAACCATTAGGCATGAATGATTCCAGCTTCAAACCCGAGCCTGAACTTGCCAGACGCCACATAATCCAGTTCGAGGATCAGGAGAAATGGATTCATGATACGATCAATGGCGTTTCTGATATCGGGGCTGAAAACAGTATCTGGAGTGAGGTACCGGATACAGCAGGAGGGATGCACTCCACGGCAACGGATTTATCCCGCTTTGCCAGAATGCTCTGTAATGGCGGACGTCTTGGAAATAGCCGAATACTGGGGAAAATGTCCATTGAAAAAATGCGTACAAAGTATCTCTTTAATGTCCCAAACTACTGCTGGGGTGCAAATGATAGAGACCGGTTATATGGTATGGGGCCCGATCTGCGCAGAGGAGATGCCATCATTACAAGCCCTGATTTCTTTTTCCATGAAGGTTGGGGGTACTTATGCGTTGCAGTTGATCCGAGGGAGAAGCTTTGTGCAGCGTGGTTGGTTCCGTATACAGACGGTAATCAATGGTACCCGGAAAGTTTGCTGAATGTAAAGAATATTATCTGGTCAGGGATAATATGGTAAACCACAACTCAGATGAATGAACTCCCATAGAGACAGTAACCCTTGGAAACAGCTGGTATAAGCGGTTTTCGAGGGTTTCTTTACTTTTTGGAAATTTCTCAAAGGGCTCGGAAAACTGACCTAATAAAAAAGGAAACCGCTCAAAACAGTAGTTTTAAACGGTTTCCCTGGTGACCCACCGGAGACTCGAACTCCGGACACCTTGATTAAAAGTCAAGCTGTGCATATAAAACGATCTGCCATTCAGCTTTGCTCAAATATATTCTTGTTCTTTATTTTTCATAGTGTAATCCTCCTGGGGATCAAATCTAAAGCTGTAATTGTATGTTTGTCTGTTCAGGAGAGCATATTACGGAATAATCCATTCATACTCTGATTGCTACTGTCATGAGCCTTCTTGCCGCTTGCATCACCATATGCCAGGTAATGTCAGCGGCATAATCGAATTTTTTCTGATAGCCCTTCCACAAATTGACCATCTCGGGACTCTCCTCTACTTCAGAAAGAATCATATCGGCTTCGTCAATCAATCCGGAAGAAATCCGTTTGCGGCAGGTGTTTGCAAATGCTGCCTTTAGCACATCAGGGTCAATGTTTTGTTCCTGGCTTTCGGAAAGGGCATAGAGATCATAAAAGTCACGCATCCGGGTGTTTGCCGTGCCCCTGGAAAGTAGAGTCTCCAACTTTTCAGCAAGCACCGTTTCCAGATTGTAAGCCAGTATAGAAATGGTCCGGTCCTCAAATATCAGCCGGAAGGCATAGACCACTTCCCGGGGCGTAATCACATCATCCGTGGAAAAATCCAGTTTCAGCGGGGTCCGCATGGATTCCAGCGTTGCCTCCATCATAATCCGGATGCCCGGGTAGTCGAACTCATCCATAATCTGCGTTACTTTTTGGATTTCAAAGGTCATCCCGTCATCTACGGGCACTCCGCAAATCTCCTCCACGATTTTCCTTGCAGATTCTTCAGATAAAGTCACGCCCTTTATTGTCGCATCCACGTCCATGGTGGAACGGTTATCCAAGCCTACCATGGCAGATACAAGCGCTCCTCCTTTGAGAATGAGATTTTCTTGGTAAGGCGATATAGATAACCGTTCCAGGAAGCGTTCCATCACATAGTTCCGAAATAGAATCTGTGCTTTGGCGCTATTCCCTTGAGATAACTTCCGAACCATGGCTTTGAGTTTTTCAGAGGAGTAAATCATAAAAGAACCTCCAAATAGGAACGGAGAATCTTATCCACAGAAAATGCCTTTGCATAGCGCATCAGCTGTGGGATGTTTTTCTCCTCAAGGCGCAGATACTCCTTAATGGCTGTCTGCAGAGTTTGGATTTCAATATGATTGCGACTCCTAAGCAAATCGCAGATTGTTCTCTCAGCGTTATACGACCGGAGGGAATTCCCCGACAGAGACTTTACTTTAACCAGACCTTTCTCAAACAACTGAGCCTTTATCTTATACACCTTGATTCCGGCATTTGATAAGGCAGTAGCATTCACACCTGCCCGCATGGTGACAGTAAACGGATCTGGTTCCCGGTCCGCCAGGTTTAACAGATAGAGAGCTGTTTCATGAGAGAAGATTAAATCCGGATACCGGACCTGTAACACAAACATAGGATCATCCCAGGTATTCATCGAACGGTACAAACCCCGGGCTACCCTTTCCAGTCCGCGTTTTTGGACATACTCTCGGAAATAAGCTCTTGAGATACCCGTTGCTATAGCTTCAGATGTCTTTAAAAATCCGTTTTTCATTTGCAATAAGTTATCAAGCTTTTCTGACTTTGAGGTGAACATCTGCATCACCTTCCTTTCATGACCTAATCGTACTTCATTAGGTCACGAAAGTAAAG